>JAJYJL010000843.1 GCA_021789565.1 Acidobacteriota bacterium | reverse complement strand
TCTAACAAGAACACTCGCGCGATGGTCGTCATCAACCCGAACAATCCCACCGGCGCCATTTACTCGCGGGCCACTCTGGAAAAAATTGTAGAAGTTGCGCGGCGCCACAATCTGGTTATCTTTTCTGACGAAATTTACGCCAGACTAATCCTTGACGACGAGCCTCATATCTCGATTGCCAGCCTGGCCCCTGATGTTCCTGTCGTTACCTTCGGTGGCCTTTCCAAGGAGTACCTGGCTCCGGGCTGGCGCGTGGCGTGGGGCATTGTAAGCGGCGATCCGGCGGTGATCGCTCCTTATCTTCAGGGCATCCACAAGCTGCTTCGGGCGCGGCTGTCTGCCAATCACCCGCTGCAATATGCAATTCCGGCGGCACTCGAGGGGCCGCAGGATCACTTGCACGAAACAGTAAACAAGCTGCGCAGGCGCCGCGACCTGGTGATGGCCTGGAGCCAGAGGACGCGCAGAGTCAGCTGCGTCAGCCCCCGAGGGGCATTCTATGCCTTCCCTCGCCTGGATATTCCGGAAAGCGACGACGTTTTCGTTCGCGGTCTGCTGGCCGAGGGACAGGTCCTGGTTGTCAATGGCGGAGGGTTTGGTCAGGCTACGGGAACAAAGCATATCCGCATCGTGTTCCTGCCGCCCGAATCCATCCTTGAGCCGGCGCTTGACAAGATTACTGGCTACCTTGCAAAGCATTGGCCGTGACGCTCAGGTTTCACGGTTGCGCTGCGGGATAGATTCTCAGCCAGCAAGTCGCAATTTGCATAGCGTAAGAACGGCGGGATACAGGTCTGCGGCGGGAGTTTCAGGCCTTATTTTTGCTCGTCTCCCGCTGTTTGTTCAGTCGCCCAGGTCTTGAACAATCAGCCGAAGACGAGAATTTGCAGTTACAGCCGCGTCGCGCTATTCTTGATGCAACCGAGAAAAGTTGAGGAGAATCCTCACCGAGTCTGTTGTGGCTTGCGAGGTTTGCGTGGCAGACAACGATTCCAAGGACGGGAAGCCGGCGGCGGGCGGGGAATTCCCCAACCAGTACTGCCCGGTTTGCGGGAAACGTCTTGAGTCAAGCCATTGCAAGATGGTCTGCTCTCGTTGCGGTTATTTTATGTCTTGCTCGGAATTTGAATAAGTTTATTTGATGTATCGAACATGGCGCTCGAGTAGGGAACCTGTTGTTCACTGCGGCCTGGGCCCAGGCCGACAATCTGAGGAGGCCCAAAATGGCACTGCACATGAATGAAAAGGAAACGGGTGGAGTGACGGTAGTGACTTTGGCGGGTCGCGTGACGCTGGGCGACGAAAGCAACCAGCTGAGGAGCAAGATCAAAGAACTTCTGTCGCAGGGGAACAAGCGGCTGGTGCTTGATCTTGCCGGCGTCAGCTACATTGACAGCGCGGGGCTGGGAACTCTGGTGGCTGCGTATACTTCCGCCCGCAATGAAGGCGGTGACATTCGCCTGGCCAGCGTGACAAAAAGGTTCGGCGAATTGCTTGGCATTACGAAGCTCGTAACGATTTTCAGCGTCCACAATAGCGTTGCGGACGCGGTGAAATCTTTCAGCTAACTTTTGCAACGGCGCTACAGGCCTGCGGGATTGTCCATCCAATAGACCGTCAAGCCTGACAACAGCTTGGGATAAAAGTCCGTTGACTTTTGCGGGAGCGGAAGGCCTGCGTAAGCGTTTTCGCAAACGGCCTGGATCGGCGTCGGGTTCATCAGGAAGGCCACCTGTGCCTGGCCTGTGTTGACCTCTTCGACGGCCTGCTCCAGTTCCCGGACATAACGCAGGTGCTTCTGCTCGCGAACAGCCTGACGGTCGATCGCCATCACTTTTTCCAGCACCAGCCCGTGCAGCAGGACGACGTCCAGTCGGCGCAGGGTCTCGGGGAATTCGCCCAGCGCTCCTGTGAGGTCGGCACCCTTGCGCAGACTGAGCAGCGCCGCACGCTGCGGTCCCGCATAGGCTGCAACCGTTGGCTGTTCGCGCCCGGATTGCTCGAGCGCGTGGCGAATTGTCTGCGCATTCCGGGTCGCCGGCCCGGAGCAGGCAATCTTTTCGACCTTAAAGAACGGCGCAGCCTGCGAACAAAGCTGCTCCCAGTCAAATCCGGGCAGGCTGTGGACCACGCGATGCGTGGGAAGGATCAGCAATCCGTCGCTTTCCAGTGGAACGAACGTCGCCATAATGTAATTCGCCCGATCATCTTCCGGCGCGTTCTCGTGGCGCGCGCGGGCGTAAGCCAGTGAAGTCTCGTAGCGGTGGTGCCCGTCGGCGATCACGAGTTTCCTGGACTGCATGGCGTCAATCACCTGTTCCAGAATTTGCGGGTCTGAAACGCGCCACATGGAATGAGTGCTTGAATACTCGTCCTTCACCTGTTGCCACGGCCTTGATTCAGTTTGCTTGCGCAGCAGTCCTTCAATTTCACCTTTGGGGTCGCTGTAGAGCATGAAGATCTGGCCGAAGTTGCAGCGGGTAGCCTTCAGTAATTCCATGCGGTCTGCTTTGGGTCCGGAGAGAGTTTCCTCGTGGCGGTGGACAACGCCCGCCGAATATTCCTCAAGGCGCAGCAGAGCTACAAAACCCCGGCGCTGCTTGCGATTGGAAGGTTCACCGGGAACGGTGAAATCCTGCACATAAGGATAGATGGCTGGCTCGCCCTCTGAGATCAGCGCGCGCTGCTGGATCCAGTCCTGCAGTTCATCCGCAGCTTCCTGATAAATGTTCTGGCTGCTGCCCGGAGTGGCCTGCCGCAAAATCACCCGGACAAAGTTGTAGGGGCTCGACGCATAATATCGAGCGCGCATCTCGGGTGAAATCTTGTCGTAAGGCTGCGTCACAACCTTTTGCAAATCCACCTCTGCGGAATTGTAGTGAAGCGCGCGAAAAGGATAAATCTCAGCCATACGGTCAGCCCCCTTTTGTGATAGAGAAAAGGGCTATTTTACCATATGCGCCGGATCACCCGCGACGGCTCGCCGCATGCAAATGATGGTAGAGTTTGAGACCACGACGGTGAGTTTATCTCGCCACTTGGCGGCATGAAGCCGCTGCTACTTGAGTGCACAAAGGAAAGCACCCCGCCACACATGGGCGGTTCGGGCTAGAATAGAAAATGGCGTCTGGGCCGCTGCATGACCTCGAAGGCCGGGCGCGAATCGCGACTCAGGGACAAGAATGTGAAAATTCCTACGAGGATGAGCCATGCCTGTTTTGCGACTTGATCCCGTTCGGAGAAGGTGGGTGATCACCGGCAAGCGTCCCGCCATGCCGGACGCGCTGGATTCGGGCGAACTGTGCCCGTTTTGCCCCGGGAACGAAGGCTTCACGCCCCATTCGATCCGCGAGCATCACGACGCCAGCGGCCATTGGGACGTTCGCGTTTTTCATGACCGCGCTCCATTGTTCCGCGTGGAGGGCGGTCTGAACCGGGAAGGCGAGGGCATCTATGACCGTATGAACGCCCTGGGCGCGCACGAAATTGTGGTGGAAACCAATCAGCACGGGAAGACACTTGCCGAGCTTGCTGCGGACCACATTGCCCGTGTGCTCGAAGTCTGCCGCGACCGGATTGTTGACCTGAAGCAGGACCCACGTTTCCGTTACGTCTCGGTTTTCAAAGACCAGGGGCGTGCGCGTCCTGCGGCCGAGGAGCATGGTCACTCGCAGGTCCTTGCCATACCCGTGATTCCCACGCTGGTTGAGCGCGAACTCCGTTGGAGTCTCTTCCATTACCAGCGAAAGGAGCGGTGCCTCTACTGCGACATCCTTAATCAGGAAACGCAGTCGGGCAAAAGGATTGTTGACGAGAGCTCTGATTTCGTATGCCTGTGCCCGTACGCTTCGCGATTCCCTTATGAAATCTGGGTGCTGCCGGTCCAGCACAGTTCAGCCTTTGAGCGGGACCTGGGCACAGAAGCGCGATTGCTCTCTCTGGCAAAGTTCCTGAAAATAGCCCTGATGCGCGTAGGGAAAATCTCGGACAGGCTGCGGCTGGTGCTCCACACCGAACCTAACCTGGCGGCCTACGAGCCGGAAACGGACCGCTGGAAAACCGTTCGGGAGGACTTCCACTGGCACCTGGAAATCTATCCCGAACTCGATGCCGAGGCAGGGCATTTTGACGCCGAGAGTTTTTACTACAATCCGATCCTTGCGGAGGATGCCGCTCTTGCCCTGCGGGCGATTGAAGTGGTGGCCGGAGATAACCTGCCCGGAAATTAAGGTGAGTGGTTCATGGCGATCCCCAAGGCTGCTCTCGAGCAGATGGAGCTTCTGATTTTTGACCTGGACGGCACGCTGGTTGATAGCGAACTCGACCTGGCCAACAGCGTGAACGCCACGCTTGAAAAGATCGGCCACAAGCCACTCAGCGTGGAACTGATCGCATCTTATGTAGGGCAGGGCGTGACGGTCCTGATCAGCCGGGCGCTGGGTGACGATGCGACGCCGGAGCTGGTGGACCGCGCAACGGAGATTTTTCTGCAACACTATCGCGAGCACATGCTGGATAATACCGTGACTTATCCTGGGGTTCGGGAAGCGCTGGCCGAGCTCGACGGGCACAAGATGGCGGTGCTGACCA
>JAJYJL010000842.1 GCA_021789565.1 Acidobacteriota bacterium | reverse complement strand
GCCGATTTCAAAATCCCCGCCCTTAAAGTCTACTTTCTGCGGCTGCGGAATCACGTTGTAGCCACGATCAAACAGCGTGGATTGCGTGGCGGCTTTCAGCGGCGCCCAGCACACAACACCTGCCAAGGTAAGGCAGGAGCAAAATCGAACAGCATCTAACAACCGTCGCAACCAGCGACCTCCGCTAGCATTAAGGGGTAAAGCGCACCAATATCCTTCTGTTAGAAACAATGTCCCAATGCCCCCAGTCTTTGGAAAATTGACATTCTATATCTATGCTCGAAGAATGAAGATTAAAAGATGACCGATGGGATATTTCCCTAACCACCCTGCCAGGGCCATTTCAAATTCGAACTCCAGGAGTTCCGGTTAACAATACACCTTCGTTTTACCTCGGTTCCAAGGTTGCGTTTGCCACAGGGCGCTGTGACGTTTCAAGCTGCGCAGGTTTTAAGGTCCATGTTTGGAGCTTGGCAAGGTCCAGGAGATGCTTTCCGTTAAACCCGGGACGGAAGATGGGCCAGTCCCAGGTGTCGTGCGTATTCTTTGCTACATACTTTGTGGTATCCAGATGGGCCGGCGACAGAGTTACATTCTTCGGAGGCTGTCGACCCTCGAGCAAGCCACCGGCCACATGTGCCAGCGCAACCAGATAGCTGGCGGGCGGATAAGGCTCGTCGCCAATCCAGACCACGGTCGGGACCTGCCGGTTCGTTTGAAGAGCACTCTCGACGTCCTGCACAGCCCATCGGAACTGGTACCACGGGACCTGCACCGGGCCGGCCATGGGCGCATTGGTGTCATCATTGCTTGGTCCCAACGGCGTTCCATCGAGCTCAATAAACTGGCTCGGCGCATTCTGGATCACTCGTGACACATAGGTGTTCAGCAGCCAAAGCACCTCGCTGGCCGACAAATCGTAATCCCTATAAACCTGAAATGACACCGCGGGCTGAACGTTCCGTGCAATTTCAGCAAGATCATGTTTTGAAAATGGCCGCGTCTGGGCCGCATCAGGGTAAAGCTTCAAAGTTTGCGGCGCTGTGACAAAGCGTACCGGAAAGGTCTTCATATACTCGACAAACTTCTCGAGGAAGGCAAACGATCTCGCCTGTTCCTCCGGAGATTTCATGGGCGGCAGCTTCCATTCGGAACGCGGCGGTTCCGCGCCGTGGGAAAAATTCACGGCGTCCCAGAATTCCTTATGAATGAATTCACAGGGGTGGAAGTAGATGCTGATCAATCCCCCGCCGCTCTGGTGCAAAGCCGCATAGGCCTTCCCGAAATTGGCTTTCACCTGCTCGACGTTAGTCCAATCATCGTTCGGCCTGAAGTCGTCGATGTACTTCATGTCATAAATATTCAGGATGCCGCCGTACCAGTAAGGCTTGCCGTCCAGTCCGACCTGGTCGCCATCGTCCAGGTATACGTGGATTCCCATTTTGCGGAGCGCAGGTTGCGCCTCAGGGCACCAGGAATAGCCGGGCTGGCCATAGGCGGTCGGCATCCGGCCGAAGATCCGGCGGATGGAATCAATCCCAGGCTGCTCCCGGCGGATGAACTCCTCCACGCCGTCATGCCAGTCAAGAAACTGCTCAAATTCCGCCGGGCTTACGCGCCAGCTATGGTAGTTGGAATGGTAGGCAATCGTGTGCTTGTTCAGCGCGGCAATCACGTCGTTACGGTGCCGGCGCTCAAGCGTTCTCGCCTTCTCGCCCACCACCTTGAACGTGGCATGGACCCCCTGCGATGTCAGGAATTCTGCTATCCGTTTGGCAGAATCGTCGCTCTGCGGCAACACATAGTCTTCTGTATCAAACCAAAGGATGACGTAAACTGGACCGCGCCTTTGTACTCGAGTCACCGCCTGCGGATTCCCTGGCTGGGCACACAGAATCGTCGCCTGACCGAAAGCACCCAAAAAAGCAATGCCAATGGCAGCGGCCAGCCCGAAGAGCGCCTCCATGCACAGCTCTCGAAGTACCCATACTTTTTTTCGACTTTTAACCGCTGTCATCTCTTAAGTAGTCCGAATCCAGTTATTTGAAAATATGGCCCAGGCACGAGGCACCCCAGCGAAAGCAACTCCCCGATCAAAACCCATAACAGATCCCTCATGCTGGTGTCCCAAAATGATACACTTTTTTGCAGGCGGCAACTCCGAAGCGAGGTTAATCTCCTATATTGAAATGAAATTGTCAATAGGTTTCTTCTGTTTCGAAGCAAGACGCAGGAATTCGAAAGGGATTTCTATAGGCCCATACCCTCCTGATGGCCGTTGGTCCCTTCCCGGGCGGAAAGGGACCACAGTTGACATCTCCTCGTCTCACAAGGAGTAATCAGGCAGGGATTAGTTCCTTCCTCTATTCCGGCATACCCTTCCGCTGAAGTTCCAGGCGCGCCTGCCAAAGGCCCGGATCGAGCTCAAGCGCGCGGCGGAAATCCGACGAAGCCTGCCCGGCCTGCTTGCGATAATTCGCCACCAGCCCTGCGAGGTAATAGGCGTCAGCAGACTTGCTGCCGGCCGTCAGTTCACCAGCCAGACGATCCAGAATGCGTGACGCTTCCTCGGTTTGCCCCAGACGTTCCATTGCCAGGGCGGCGTAGAAGCGTGACGGGCCGCTGACTCCATCTTCCAATTCTCCTTCAGCCGCGCGCATTTCATTGACGCATTTCTCCCAGGCCTCGCGGGCTGCGCTCTTCTTACCTTGCGCATCGAGCGCCCGGCCCAGCCAATAGAGCACCTCTTCCTCTTGAGGATGTTCGGGCTTGCCGACGGCGAGGTTTGTAGGATATTCGAGCGCTGCCCGGAATGACCCTTCTGCCGCCCCGAATTGCCCTGCCGCAAACGACGCCCGGCCTTTTTGGACGTTGGCCAGCACGTACAATTCATGACTGATCCGGCCACCCTCCGCCGCCTTGAAGTTGTATCCCCGAAGCACACTCAGGGCTTGATCGTAGTGCCGCTCCTGGACATCCAGCAAAACCCGACGATTCCGCACGACGTTTTGCCCCAGCACCTCCGCCGGCGCGCTGGCAAAGAGTTTTTCCCGCTCGCCCGTTTTGCCGAGTTGCGTGTAAATCTCATCAAGGTCCACATAGAGCCGGTAGTCGTTTGGGGCCTGTTTGATGGCCTCGGCATAATACGTCGCCGCACTTGCAGGATCATTCTGCACCCGCAGCGCATACACACCGAGGTTCCGGTAGAGTACCGCGTAGTGGAACCCTTCCCCTACAGCCTGCTTCCACAAATCAGCGGCTTCAGCATAGCGGGAATGAGCAAACAGGAAATTTCCCAGGAAGTATTTCGCGTGCGTGTCGGAGGAGTTGTGGGCCAGCGCTTCTCGCAGCACCCCGGCGTCTTCCGGCCGGTTGGGGAAAACCGCTTCCACGTTTGCCTGCACGCCCTTGCTTGCCGCTTCCGAAGCCTGCCCGGCATGCATGGCATCCCATTCGTTTGCCGCCAGGTAATAGTAGATCAGCGGAGAAACATTGTTGGCATCAAGGTTCTTTGTTGCAGCCTCCAGAACCGCATTCGAGGAGACCAGGTCGTCCAGCCGACGATACCACGCTCCGGCTTCCAAGTAGCCTTGCGACCTGTAGCCCACCGTTTTCTCGAAGACTTCTGCCGCCTTCTGGATTGCCGGCCCGGCGCCCAGGGCCTGTTCCGCGCGCCATTGCTCGGCAAGCGCGTAAGGCAGAATCGGCATTTTCTCAACCGCCTCATTGGCAACGTTAGAAGCCTCATCAAGGTGGCCGCCCAGCCGCAGCGCCACTGCCAGATCGCTGAGCGCCACGCCATCGTCAGGATTGTATTGCAGGGCGCTGCGCAAGAGTTTTGCCGCCCCGGCATAGTCCTTCTGGTGGATGGCAATTTCGCCCAGTTGAACCAGCGCCGGAGCTTTGGCGCCGCCAAACCGGAGGGAATACCAGAAGCCGTCTTTTGCCAGACCCAGCTTCCCGGCCCCTTTATAAATCACTCCATCCAGGTAACCGACTTGCGGGTTCTCCTCGTCGCGCGCCCGGGCGCGGGCCATCAGAGCTTCGGCGCCCGCAAAATCTGCAGCCTCGTAATCCGCCTCCGCCAGCTTCAGCAACGCAGGAACAAACCCGGAATCCCGCTTCAGCACTTCCTTGTAAATTCGTATCGCTTCCAGCGACCGCCCTTCTTTCTCAACGTTCACGCCTCGCAGGAAAAGCTCTTCCACGGAGAGTTCACTGTCCGGCCTTCGGTCAATCTTTTGCACGCCGGTTTTTATCGAAAGGCCGGGATTGCCATCCACGGGGGCGCCGGCAAACCAGTGGAGCAGCGTTTTCCCTTCTGCATCCTTGATTGTGACGTCCAGTTGTTTTTTTGCCGTTGCCACATCAGCAACCGGAATCGCAAAAGTCTTTGTGGCCAGCGGCTCAAATGACACGGGCGAAAAATCCTTCAGCGCCTGCGACCCCATCTTCACTTCGATTTTCGCGCCGTGCAAAGCAGCGGCAGGGCTCACGGCCAGCACAACGGACTTCCCGGCGGCGTTCGAGGACGGATAGACAACGTTAATGGCCATTTGCCGCGTCCCTTCCACAAAGCCACCGTCCAATTTC
>JAJYJL010000841.1 GCA_021789565.1 Acidobacteriota bacterium | reverse complement strand
CTGGGAAGAGTATCGGGCACTCGGGCCAAAACCGAGGTTTCCATGGACCCGAGGCACAAGGATCAAGGCAAGAGTTTCTTCCTTGATGATTGTTGCCATGGGTCTCATCCTTGATACCGCAGCTATCGGTCTGGAAACTCCACGCTTGAGACAACACAAGGCGACCAGCGATCGGCTTTACCTGCGGGAAAGACGTACTCTACGTCACCCGCACCGTGAAAGTCAAACAGGCTGCCCAAGCGGCAAAGGGCGCGGCGATTTACCGGTTTAATGGCAGTTCGTGTGACAGGTAAAACACCGCGCCGACCACAAAGCAATTTCAGCCTCGGCATTCAGCTCGTCAGTTCGCGCGGTCTGTTATGGAAATAGCACTTTGTAGCGGCAGGTCCCGAGACGATGTCCCCACCAGGATACGGTAGTCACCCGCAGCCGTGGTCCAGTGGTGCTCCGACGTGTCGTAATACGAAAGCGCCCGCGGAGCAATGGTAAAGCGCACATGTCTGGTCTCACCAGCTTTCAAAAACACCTTGGCAGAAGCACACAATTGATCCGGCGGTTCACCGTTCGCGGGAGGCTGGCCTATGTAGGCCTCGACCACCTCCGCCCCGGCACGATGGCCTGTATTCGTGACATCCACCGTTCCATGGATAGGACCTGGCAACTTGCCCATCCTCCTGGGAGTAATTTGCAGATGACTGAGGCGAAACGTCGTGTAGGACAAGCCGAACCCAAACGGGAAGAGGGGCAAGTGGCCGGTCGCATCGTACCATCGGTACCCAACATTGAGCTTTTCACTGTAAGTGGACGTGCCGTTCACGCCCGGCCATTGCTGCGGAGTGCTGGTCGGAATCTCATCCGCCTTGCGCGGGAAAGTCAGCGGCAGCTTTCCCGCCGGATTGACATCCCCGAACAAGATGGCAGCAATCGCATTGCCGTCTTCCTGACCCGGATACCATGCCTCAATCACGCCGCGAACGGTGTCAACCCAAGGCATAAGGACCGCGCCGCCCGTGTTCAACACAACAATGGTTTTCGGGTTGGCCGCGGCAACCGCTGAAACAAGCTGGTCCTGATTGCCTGGAAGTTCAAGATCAGGCCGGTCGTGCCCTTCGCCCTCGACGGTGCTTACAAACACGATGGCCACCTGGGCGGCCCGCGCCACACTGGCGGCGCCGCCAACGTCGCTGCCGTCCGAGTAAGAAACCTGGATGCCTGCGCCCGCGCGCTTGCGGATGCCTTCCAGCGGGCTGATCACATACGGCGCGACAACGTGAGAACTGCCCCCGCCTTCAACCTGAGGCTTGGTTCCACCGTCCATTCCGATGACGGCAATGGAAGAAACGCCGGAAAGCGGAAGGATGCTACCATCGTTTTTCAGTAGAACAGTCCCCTGCTCAGCGACTTCCCGGGAAAACGCTGCGTGTTCCGGGGTTGTTACCTTGGAATCCCAGTTGCCAGGCTGCGGCTTGTCAAAAAGGCCGTGCCGGAACATCGTTACCAGGATACGGCGCACATGATCGTCCAGAGTCGCCATGCTCACCTGGCCGTCTGTGACGGCGGATTCAAGCGCCTTGCCGTAGTATCGGTCGCCGGGCATTTCCTGGTCCAGCCCGGCGCGTGCCGAAGCGGCTGTCGAATGAGTGCCACCCCAGTCGCTCATTACCCAGCCGGGAAAGGCGAGTTGTGTCTTCAGAAGATCATCCAGCAAATGCGGGTTCTCACATGAGTAAACGCCATTTGTCTTGATGTAAGCGCACATGAAACTGCCGACGCCGCCTGAAACCGCAGCGCGGAAGGGCGGCAAGTAAATCTCCTGCAAAGTCCTCTCATCGACGACGGAATCAATATGGAACCGGTCGGTTTCCTGGTTCATGGTCAGATACATGTTCGCGTTCGCGATGGGCCCCTGGCTCTGGAGGCCCTCGATCTCGGCCGCAGCCATCCGACCATTTAGATAAGGGTCCTCACCGTAGGTCTCGAAGGTCCGCCCCCACTCAGGCACACGGACAACGTCGATGGTAGGGCCCAATTCAACGTTCGTTCCCTTCCCCCACTGCTCTTCTCCCAGGACACGTCCAAAGGCATTTAGAAGGGAGGGATCCCAGCTTGAGGTCGCCGCAATCGGGGCCGGCAGCAAGGTTACTCCCGTCGCACCGCTCCCAACTCCCGCACGGCCATCAGCAAGTTTGAGAGCGGGAATGTGCAGCCGCGGGTTTGCCGGAACATAACCGACATAGCCCTTGAACGGGTGCTCTTTCCTGTCCACACCGTGTACCAGAGCGACCTTATCCTTCAGTGTCATCGCGTGCAGCAATAGTTCGGCCCTGCGTTCAGCAGAGAGCGACTTGTTTATCCAGGGCAGGCGATCGCTTTCTTGCGCCCGGGCGGGTACCGCGGGAAGGAATGTTGCCACAAGGGCAAAAACTGCGCTGGCGATTGACAAATTTCTGGATGTTCCTGGTTTCATGATGTGCCTACCCGAATTTTTGTCGAGGCTTCGTCAAATGGCTGTCCCATAAGCGACGCAGGGCCACAACGCAAGCTCCGTTTAACTGTAGCAACGCTAATGCAGAGGCTCTGTATCGTCAAGCAAATTTCATGGGGCCGGTCGGCGCCGCCTTGCCCCCGACGTGCCGAATTCATCGTTGCGTCGGCCTTCTGCCGGGACCCTTCTCTGAACAGCGCCTTCCAGCTTCCACCTTGCGCCTACCCAAGCACAGGCACTGCAACGTTACGCACAGCACGCGACTTGTCGCTCAGAAGAAAATGAATGACTTGAGCCACATCTTCGGTCTTGACCCACCTTGAGAAATCGGTTTTGGGCATGGCTTTGCGGTTCGCCTCAGTATCCATGGTCCCGGGCAGGATGCAATGTGCGCGAACATCGAACTTCTCAAGCTCCTGCGCAAGGATTTCGGTCAGTTGGAGTACCGCCCCTTTCGAGACCGCATAGGGTGCAATCCCGGCTCCTCCGCCCTTCAGGATGGCCCCGCTTGATATCGTGACAATCCGTCCGAAGTTCTGGCGAACCATGACGGGAACCACCGCCCGCAGCATCCTGACAACGCTCATCAGGTTGAGGTCAAGCATATGTGCCCAGGCATGGTCATCGCTCTCGAAGCTCTTGCCTGCGGCAAAACCTCCGGCCACGCACACCAGGAAGTCCAATCGGCCGAAACTGTCCATCACCCTGGCCACAAAGCGTTCAACTTCTGCCAAATTGCTAAGATCGACCGGCTCACCAGTCAGTCGCCCCGAATCTTCCCCAGTTGCCGCCCGGAGTGATTCCCAACCCATTTCCCCAATGTAGGGGACGGCAACGCTTGCACCGCTTTCAATTAAATCCAGCGTAACCGCGCGCCCCAGCGCACCCGTTCCACCCGTTATAACAGCCACTCGGCCCTTAAAATCCACCGTTCACCTCCAATCTTGCCCTATAATAAGAAACTACGAACCATATCAGGGCAACTAATCTAGGCTGCGCGAAGCTATTATTCGCAAACTCTTAGCTATAAAGTTCCCTTCTGTGAATCAACCTTGAGAAGGGCGAAGCAAGAATTACATTATGCGCGTCAGACACAGGCTCATCATATCTCTTTCGATCAGCATTGCGATGGTGGCATTTGTCTTCGCATATTTTCAGGTCCGGTCGCAAAAACGGGCATTGCGAAGCGATTTGGAGAAACGCGCGGAGATCCTGGCAGAGAGCCTTGTTGACAATGTCGAACCCCTGTTGAGCAGTCAGTCCTGGGGACAGTTACAGCAGCTTCTTGACCGTTTCGAAAACCGGGAAGCCCTTGACGGCGTCGCGGTTTATGCAGCGAACGGCAGCAAGATAGCCGTTGCGAGCGCGCTGGAAACACAGCTGGATATTGCTCCTGCTGCGGTCAGGGTTGCAATAGTTGATGACAAGGGAGTCAGCCAGTTCTTTAACCTGAACGGCGTGCCTATGGAGGTTTATGCCCTCCCTATCCATGGGAATGAGGGCGTGGAAGGGGTGCTGGCGCTTTACCACAACGCCAGTTTCATTGAGGCCCAATCGTTCCGCCTCTGGCGCGATACCTTCCTCCGGCTGCTTGTTGAAACTCTCCTCGTTGCTTTCATTTGCCTGTTGATTATCCGCATCAGCATCATGGAGCCTGTGACAAAAACGGCCCAGTGGCTGCGCGCACTGAGGACCGGAAAGGGACTTCGATCAGCCGCCCTGCCCGCAGAAGAAATATTCCAGCCGATCGCACGCGAAGTTACCCAACTGGCTAAGACGCTTGAGGTTGCACGCACGGCTGCAGAGGAAGAGGCACGCTTGCGCGACGTGGGCGAGGCCGTCTGGACGGCGGAACGCCTGCGCGTTCATGTGCGGAATCATTTTCAAAACAAGCCGATTTTTGCGGTTTCCAACCGCGAACCGTGCATGCACGTTCACAAGAACGGGGGAATCGAGTGCCTGGTACCCGCCAGCGGTCTGGTAACTTCGCTTGAGCCGATCTTGAGGGCTTGCGACGGGACCTGGGTGGCAAGCGGCGCGGGAAACGCCGATCGCGAAGTGGTTGATAGCAAAAACCGTCTGCGAGTGCCTCCCGATGATCCGCATGATCG
>JAJYJL010000840.1 GCA_021789565.1 Acidobacteriota bacterium | reverse complement strand
CACCGTGCAGGGCTAAGTCCTCGCCAGTCAGGGTTTTCGCCTTCCGGAAGGTCCACCAGCCTGTTGCTCGACAGGGTAACCGGCGGCTCGCCATAAGCCTGGCAACGAAGGCGCGTACCGTTTCGATTCGCCCACTCTCGAAGCGCCACGAGGTAGTGGTCGTTGGCAAGGTCAGTGAGCGTATGCCCCCAATCACAGCGGACAGCCGAAGTCTCAGCACCCACGTCTCCAACCAGTGCCAGCAGGTACGGCTTGAGATCATAGCCTCGCCGTTGACGAAACTCTTCCAGCAGATCCGGGGTCCAGTTGGACCTGTAGACTTCAAGGCTGTCGCTGAAAACTGCGTAAGGCCGTTTTGGCCCAAACGCCTGCATCAGGCGGTCTCCGGTAGATTGCAGATAGGCACTGACAGCCGTGGCATCGTAGTGATCAATCACAAAACCTTCGGCTCCGACGCCGGCGCGCTTCACTTGCTGGCCAGTCCGGCTGGAAATAAAGAACACCACGGTATGAAATTGTCGGCCAGATGCCTTCACGCGGGGGCCGCTCAGGTCTGTCAATTCCTGCACGCTGGTTCCTGAAAGTTGTTCATGGTCATTTCTGACAGCCCAAGCCGCGATCAGCGACTCACCAGCTTCAAGGTTAGGCGTCGGAGCGGAGTCGTCCTCATCCGAAAGCTCCACTCTCACAACGCGCAGCATGCCGGCTGCCTCATTTACTGGTACTTTGCTGCCCCCGTAAGGCCACCCGGTGCAAAGCGTGAGGTCGAGCCGCATTCCCATTTCCTGCGCCTTCTGATTGACGAAGCGCAAGGCGTCCAGGAAGCCGTCCGAGAGATAAGGCAGGTTGCGAGTCCCGCGAGCAGGATCATCAAGCGCCAGCGGATAGACTGGCAGAATTTCAAACCCGCCAATGCCGCCCTTTTTCATTGCGCGTATTTCCCGCTCCAATTCCCCGTGCGTCACCGCGGGCCCGAACCACCACCAGCGCATCATGATCCGCGTATCATCCGGCGGCTTCACGAAAGATTCCCACAGCAGCTCACTACCGGCCGGTACTGCCAAACCCGAAATCGATTTTGAAAGCCAGGCCAGCGCTGAGAGCTCCAGAGGAGCGAGTGAGGTTTTTCGCACGAATTCTCTACGTGAATACCGACGCTTCATTCCCGGTTGATCCTTTCCCCGTTATCCTGATTCCAACCTTGTTTCGGGCCATGAGAATACGTCAACCATGCCGGACATTTCAATGTCGTTATCGCGTGAGAGCCGGTAGGAACCAGAATCGGCAACGCCATGGAGGCGTTCTAGGGTCATACCGCCAGGACCCAGTTGAAAGTTTTAATCGTGAAATAGGGGGATGCAGGTTTGAGAAAGCGGTACGGCACCTTCCTCATCAACGTGACCGCCTCTGCCAGATACTGAGGGCGCGAATCTCAAGGCACGGCCAGACTCAATGCTGCAAACGGGATTATTTGCCGCCACGTAGGCTAGACCTTGGCACCGTATTCTCCTGCAGGGGCAAGCCTTCAGCCGTATCGGGAAGGGTCCTCGGGCGGTATCCGGTTCTTGTCCGAATGTGATATTCCTTCGGTTTTTTCCCCGTCAGCTTGACTGTGATTTTCCGCCAACCCTGGTTCACATTGGGGGCCGGGTAATAACTAAGGGTGTAGAGATGAGCCAAGTCAGCACGTATGGACGCAAATGCCTTTTCCTGATCCTGCCAATGCCCGGCAAAATACGCCTTGCCTCCCGTGCTGATGCTGATCCGCTTAAAAACCGCAGTGGAAAGCGGATCTCGCTCTGCTTCCCGGGTACTTATCATATAGATTGGGATACCCTCAGACTGGGCAAGCTCGCGAACGTCTTCGGGCGAGACCATGCTGGAATCGTCGGGACCATTGGAAAAAACGACGATGACTCTTCGCCCGGAAAACCTGTCGGCGTCACGAAGTGTCCACAGGAGGGCATTGTAAAGCGCAGCATCGTCTCCAGCCACGGTTGAACGGACGGCGCGAAGAACTTGCGTGTGATCATCTTTAAGCTGGCAAGCCCTGAAAAAATCGCGACTGTAGGAATAGAAGGCCACACGGTCCGAATGATCGAGAGACCGAATAAATTGCGCTATAGAATCCCGCGCAAGAGCAAAACCCCGGAACATGTAGTTACTTGTATCAAAGAGAATAAAAACGCTGGCTCCCGGCGCGGATGGTGCGACGAGCACGGCACCAGTCGCATGGTCAGCCGTGTAAGTTCCCAGATGCGGCACCTTTCCGCCAGGTCCGGAATACCTCACGCTGCGAGTGGCACCATTTTCCTCACCAAAGGCCGCGATCTTTTCTTGAATTCCGTCCTCGTAAACCGCGAAGTCCTTGGGGCCAAGGCCCGTCATATACCGCCCTTTCTTGTCTGTAACTGCCACATCCAACTGCACCATGTTGACAGTTATGTGGACAACCGGTACATTGGGTTCCCTTTCCTGTCCGTGCGTTGCAAGTGCAAACCCCAGTATTAGACTCACCGGAAATAAGGCAAATGTTAAAAATCGTTGTCCCATAGGCTGATTTCCCCTAAAACGCCAGGAATTTTTCTTTGCCGGGCCTGGCCCTGGAACAGAAGCCTCCGTTCGGAGAATAATCCTCAGAATCCGGAATCGCCTTTCTCGCTACGCAATGAAACCACCTTCCCCTGTTGAAAGTCCCTGCCCGTCTCTCTCAACGACTGGATCAGGGCCGGCCAATCGTCGAGATAAGTAGCAGAGATGTTCTCCACCATGCGATATGTCAATTGTGGAACCAATAGATTCAGCATGACGGGCGAATATCCCTTTTCATCCGCCAACCGGGCCCAATACAGATTGTTCGAGTCCCAGGACTCAGCCAACAACCGGCTTGAGTATCCGAGGTAGGTGGGGAATGGTTTCGTCCCAATCAGCGAAAGCGCGTCCGTGTCAGCGAGCGCAGGGTGCGGCACTCCAAAATCGGCGGATAACCGTTTCCAGCTAACCTCATCCGGGAACTTCCTGGCGAGTTCATCGAGCTGCTTTCCGGTTTCTCCTCCTTGAGGGTCGGCAGAGGGGAATCTCTTTCGGAATTCCATAGCCAGCCAGAAAGTGTCTCCCGGGGCCAGCCGGTTGAGCGCATCATTGGAACGCCCTTCGCGTAGTTCCGTCTCAACCTGCTCAAATCTTTTCGGCAGCATTCGTTTGAAAAGGATGTCCATGACTCTTTGGCGAACTTGGGGATCCGTGACAGATGCCCTGACGAGGTCCTCGCCGAATTGCTGGTAAAGCGCGACCGCATGAAGCTCATTGGGTGTTACACCCCACCACCGCGGAAGCACGGCTCCTGCCAAAAGGGTCGGCACAAGGTCCTCCCAAATCAGAGACTGGACGCTATTGGGCACGATGAAATTCTCTTCTACTTGAGCCAGGACGTAAGGCAGGCTTGCCAGCGAACCGACAAGATGGACCCCTCCGCTTGCAGGAAGACCACGGCCGAAAAGGTACGGCGTTTTCCACGAAACGCTCTGCCGCACCCTGTTTTCGCCCACGAAATCGTGTGAACGCACAAAGAGCGAGTTGTTGTAGATCATCTGTGCACCAGGCGGCTCGTAATATGCGTAGTTCAAGCCTACAAGCGTGTCTCGGAGGAAAGGGACCAGTTCACCAATCGCCGTCTGCAAACCGGCAGGAGAAGATTTGCCCTGGAAGACCTTGCTCAGATTGGTTTGCATCTCCGTCTGAATATGCTCATTCGAGTAAATGCCCATGGACCATTCGGCTCTTTCACCCCTTGTGAACAGCGGCTTGGGTAGTTGGAACTGCCGAAGTCGTGCCGCGAGCGGAACCATACCCGCAGGCGGGGTCTTTCCTTCAGCCATCAGTTCAAGTCCGTCTCCCAATTCAAAGAGTGTGTCAAGTGACACCAGGCGCTGCGCAGCCACCATCAAGGCAATCCTGTTGGCAATGTCAGTCCTGGCCTGCCGGCCAGCTTCGGTGCTTTGCTCCGGACCCGCAAGCAAGTCAATAATTTCTCTTTGCGCCAGGGCCGGCCTGCCGGTGGAAGCCTGTGACAATTCACGGGTCGAAAGCCGGGCAGCCTTGAAAAGTTGAGAGGAGCTATCAATGCCGGAAAAGGGCTTAATCACTGCCTGCCAGGACTGGTCCCAATCTTCCGCGGGAATCTCGCCCTGCCTGGCAAGAATTTTCCAAAGGCCAACTTCTGATTGAAAGATCCCCACACTATTAGAACGCAGGTTTCGATCATGAATAGCACTAATGGCATCGGCTGTTGTGATAAACAGTTTGATCGACGCGTCGCTTAAGAGAAATTCAGAAAATGTACGATATTGGTCGCCATATTTCTGGAAGTCGTCCGCCAGCAAACGGACCGTTTCAGGCTTCAGGCGATTTTCGCTTGACCGGGACCGATCCATAGAGCTGAGCGAGAGGTATGCTTCCAGAGGCCCATTCTCCAGATTGCTCCGGGACAACGCAACCAGTGATCCAAGCAGTCGTTCCGGGGAATTCCAGGTTTCAGCCCGTTTGGCCCATTCCCGAATCAGATGGGAGTGTTTCTGGTGCTGAAAGTCAGTCAGCACTT
>JAJYJL010000839.1:2510-4614 GCA_021789565.1 Acidobacteriota bacterium | reverse complement strand
CATCTTCGGGGCCGTCCGCGGCGACGCCATCTACCGCAAAGCCAGCTTTTTGACGGACAAGCTGGGCCAGAAGGTGGCGGGCGAAAACGTGACGGTGCTCGATGATGGGCTGCGGCCGGGCGGCTTTGGCTCGCGGCCGTTCGACGACGAAGGCATTCCGGCATCCACCACCACCGTGATCGAACGCGGCGTGCTGAAGAACTACCTGCTGAACTCCTACGCGGCGCGCAAGCTTGGCTTGAAAACCACGGGCAACGCATCCCGCGCCTTGGCGGGAGCGCCCAGCGTCGGACCCAAGAATTTCTATCTGAAACCCGGCACGCATTCGCCCGAAGAAATCATCCGCTCGGTGAAGGACGGTTTCTACGTGACGGAACTGATCGGCTTCGGAGTGAACGTGGTGACGGGTGATTACTCGCGCGGCGCCGCCGGACTATGGATTGAGAACGGCGAACTCGCTTACCCTGTCCACGAAGTCACCATCGCCGGCACCCTGCAGGACATGCTGAATCACATTGAGATGATCGGCAGCGACCTTGAATTCCGGCGCACCATCACGTCACCGACGTTGCGCGTGGGCGGCCTGACCGTTGCGGGCGCTTAGCAGCCGCCAATCATGGCATAATACAGGCCTATGCAGAGGAATCGACACACAGGGTTGCCCATCGCAGCCGGCAACAGGCGGCTGGCGCGTCGGCTGGCGGCTCTGGCCATCGCATTTGCAATCTTCAGCCTGAGCGGGTGCGGCAGGGACGTCAAGCAGGCCGCGAAATCGGCCCCTACGCCGGAAGAAACGGCATATCTCAAGAATATTCAGGTGACCCCCGGCCGCGCGGAGGCCGCGCAGAACTTCCTTCAGCACACTGTCACCACCGTGTACGGCACGGTAGCCAACAATGGGAAAAAGACAGTCCTCTACCTTGAAATCAGCCTGACGTTTTCCGACCTTGAAGGGAAACCGACCGAGCAGAAGAAAGCCTACCCCATCAGCGACAACACACCGCCGCTCAAGCCGGGTGAAACCCGCAGTTTCCAGGTATCCTTCGATGCGGTACCGCCCATGTGGAACCAGGCCACGCCAACCATGGCTCCTGCGCGCGTTGTCCTCGCCGGCGAATAACAGGCAGCGCGGAATTTTCGACAGCTTGCCCGGGTCAGCGCCCCACTTCCAGGCGCGCGGCGAGGGGCTCAGGCAGGCCTTCCTTGCGCATCTTTTCCTGCGTTGCAGCAAGGTCGTAAGGCGTGCGGTAGAAATCGATCCGGTTCTGCTCCTGGTCCAATATGGCAAAAGCTGCACGGCTATCGCCATCGCGAGGCTGCCCGATGGAGCCGGGGTTCATCAGATAACGCGCATTTTCCTGAAGAGCAACGACGGCGGGTCCGTCGTCTTTGACGGAGAGCAGCCGGACAGACTGGAGCCGCTTCTCCGCCGTCAGCAGGAAACCGCCCTGGTGGTGGCTGTGTCCGAAGAAAACCAGCGGCGCGAACCCCGATTGGAACGCCTGGACTGCGCCGAGTGAATCGAAAATATATTCGTCCTCATCAATCGGCGAGCCATGGACCAGTTCGATGCCGTCAAAGTGGAGGGGCCCGTTCGGAACGTTGCGCAGAAATTCAAAGTTCTCGGGCGTCAGCCGGGCGCGTGTCCACTCGGTTGCCGCCCGCGCAAGGTAGTTGAAGTCCTCGGCGTCGGTCAGCCCACAGCAGGCCTTGTCATGATTGCCGCGCACGATCACCGAGGCGAGCGGCTGGATGCGGGCGATTACCGCGTTGGGGTCAGGCCCGTAACCCACCAGGTCTCCCAGGCACAGCGCCTGGTCATATTTGCCCTCGGCCAGCGCAAGGGACTTCTCAAGCGCTTCCAGGTTCGAATGGATATCACTCAGAATCAGGTACCGCACCCCAGCCTCCAGCCCTGATTATAGCCTTCGATTCCCTCAGGTAAAAAATAACCTCCGGCGATCAGTGGTATCGGGGCGAAAGATGCCGCACCCTGAACGCACGCAGCAAGGTCCGCGGCCCCGGAGGGGAAACCTGCTTTTTCAGATAAGCCCCGGTACATCCTGTATACTTGGGAAATCATCTTACGAAGTGCCAGGGAAAT
>JAJYJL010000839.1:0-2500 GCA_021789565.1 Acidobacteriota bacterium | reverse complement strand
AGGGAAATCAACCCCGCATGATGGCAACGCGATTCTTCAATCCGGCGACTACCCTCAAAAAACCGGAAAATCAAGTGTCAACGGCAAATGAAAATGCGCCGGGTCCAAGAGGTAATGAGTATGAATCCCAGCCGTAAAGCAGCCTTTCTATGCGCCTTGTGCCTGAGTGTGGCCGCCGGAGCAGCGGCGCAGGTCGGGGACCGCGGCCTCTATGTGCCGAAGACGCCAACGCCCTTCGAGCCGGTGGTGGGTTCGGGCGCGCAGTACCTGGTGAGCACGAAAAGCGGCAAGATGAGCTTTACCTATGCCGTGGTCGGCAAAGAGCCAGTGGAAGGCGGCGACGGCTACTGGCTCGAGGTCCGGTCAAAGGGCGGCGAACTGAACGGCGAGATGGTGATGAAGGAACTCACGGTAATAAATGGAAATCATCCCGAGATCAAGCGCATGATCATACAGTCCCCTGATCAACCTCCTATGGAAGTGCCCGCCGGCATGATTGGGGCGGTGAAACGCCACATGGCCCAAAACGGAAATGCCCAGAAAAACAGCATGGGCGAGAAAATCGGGACCGAAACTATCACGGTGCCTGCAGGTGCGTTTGATTGCGAACACTACCGCCGGCAGGAAAACGGCAAGAGCGTAGAATATTGGATTTCCAGCAAAGTTCCGCCGTACAGCCTGGTTAAAATGGCCGGCCCTGAAACTACCATGGTGCTGGAAAAAGTCCTGACCGGCGAAACCACTCATATCACAGGCCGGCCGGAAAAGATGCCCGGCTTGTGAGCGCGTGGCCTTTGCAGCGCCTGCCGGGTTATAAGGTCCACCGGCCTGCTCTGACCCACCCCCAATTCCCCGCTGCCCGCTGAAAAAGGAAAGACGGCGCTTTCACAAGCCTCGAATAAACATTGCGTTCAGCAGGAGTCCAAGGTATCTTACGGTCTGGGGCTTCAACCTTAGTTATTCCGGATGCGGCCCGCCGCATCCATTATGTATATCAGCAGCCGGAAGCCAACAGCCCGGCTGAGGAGGGGCTATATGTCAACAACACCGCTGGCAGCGGGAGCACCGAATCCTGCATTGGTCTTTGAAACTCTGAACGCCCACCAACGTTCGGCAGCTCTGACTGCTGCGATTGAGCTTGATCTGTTCCGGGCCATTGGCGAAGGGCCGGGCGACGTTGCGTCGCTGGCCAGAGAATGTTCAGCCTCTGAGCGAGGGATCCGCGTTCTTTGCGACTACCTGACGATCATCGGTCTGCTGAGCAAAGACGACGGCTATTACCATCACACGCCCACGAGTGCGGTGTTTCTTGATCCGCGCTCTCCGGCGTGCATTGCATCAGCAGCGCGTTTTCTTGGCAGCCCTGTTTCGCGCGAACCCTATCAACATCTGGCCGAAATTGTCCGGAAAGGCACGACGGTGCTTCCGGGGCGGGGTACCGTGGAACCGGAAAATCCGATCTGGGTGGAATTCGCGCACAGCATGGCTCCCATGATGGCGCCCATGGCCGGGCCACTTGGCACTCTCGCCCTGAATGGTCATAATGGCCCCGCAAAAGTGCTCGACATCGCCGCCGGCCATGGACTCTTCGGCATTGAGGTGGCCAAGCAGAACTCGCAGGCGCACATTGTCGCAATTGACTGGGCACCGGTGCTGGAAGTTGCGCACGCCAACGCGAAAAAGGCCGGAGTGGCGGACCGTTACACGCCGCTGCCGGGCAGCGCTTTTGAAGTTGAATTCGGCGGCCCCTATGACGCTGTCCTGCTCACCAACTTCCTGCACCACTTTGACCCTCCAACTAACGTCGGCCTGTTGAAGAAAGTCCACACGGCGCTGAAGCCCGGCGGACGCGCCGTAACTCTTGAATTCGTGCCGAACGAAGACCGTGTGTCTCCCCCAATACCTGCTGCGTTCAGCTTAATCATGCTGGCAAGCACACAGGCGGGCGATGCCTACACCCTCAACGAATACAAGTCTATGTACCGCGAAGCAGGCTTCCAAAATGTTACCGCGCACCCCGTACCCCTGTCGCCGCACACCGTGGTGGTGGGGCAAAAGTAAGACCATCGGCCGCTTCAAAGGGGCGATTGTCCACCCGCATTGCAGAAGGGCCCGGTGCGTTACGAGCGCGTCGGACCCTTCGTGTTATGCAGCGTCGAGGGTCGCTGCAACATAATCGCCAATCCAGCTTCAAATAAATCCAAAATGCCGGGGTTCTTCGCTTCGCGCAGAATGCGAGGCGAACGTGTACCGCTGCCCTCCTTGCGGCTTTTTGAGCGGATATGTTAACTTCAATAAGTTCAAGACATGGCGGGATTTCGGGCTGGGCGGGCGTACTGATGATGGCAAGCTACAAAGGCGTTTTCCCTCGCGTGGCAGGATCGGCGTTTATTGCCGCGAGTGCCGACCTAATTGGCGATGTCGAAATTGCCGATGACGCCAGCATCTGGTACCAGGTGGTGCTGCGCGGCGATATCGGCCCCATCCGCGTAGGGCACCA
>JAJYJL010000013.1 GCA_021789565.1 Acidobacteriota bacterium | reverse complement strand
TCCGATCTACCCATCAGCCGCTATCTGAAAGAGCGCCTCAAAGGACTGACCGAAACGCTCGACAAAATCAGCCGCGCGCTGCGAGACGGTTGACCCGGTTTCCCCGCCCAAAGATTTCCCGCCAGTAGGGTAGTAGACAAAGGTCTTCCATCCTGTCATCCTGAGCGCAGCGAAGGACCCCGGTATTTCTCTCAAGATAAATACCGGGACCCTTCGCGATGCTCAGGGTGACAAGCCGCCGAATTTGCCGGCGTTTTTGTTATACGCTAGCAGCGCAGGCCCAACCTCCCAGCCATGACCAGTCCTGAACCAACCGCCCAACAACCCGCCACCTGGCTCAACCGAAACGTGGTGGGCATGGGGCTCACCAGCCTGCTGTCCGACGTCAGCCATGAGATGGCCACGGCGGTTCTGCCCGGCTTCCTCACCGCCCTGGGAGTTTCCGCCGCGGCGCTGGGCCTCATCGAGGGCGTGGCGGACGGCGTTTCGAGTTTCGTCAAGCTCGCGGCCGGCTGGCTTTCCGACCGCGCCGGGCGCCGCAAGCCCATTGCCGTGGGCGGCTACTTCATCACCGGAAGTTCCAGCGCGCTTATTGCCCTGGCCGCCGGCTGGCCGCTGATCTTGTTTGCGCGCGCCCTGGGACGGTTCGGGCGGGGAATTCGAGGCCCGGCGCGCAACGCCATCCTGGCCGCTTCGGTCCCGGCGGAATCGCGTGGCAAGGCGTTTGGGTTCGAGCGTGCCGGAGACACCGTGGGAGCCGTTCTCGGGCCGCTCATCGCCGTTGCGCTGCTGGCTCATTTCCATCCCCACGCTGCCAATCCCTCCGCCCCTTTCCGCACTATCTTTCTTCTTACCCTGATTCCCGGCCTCGCCTGCGGAATCGTTTTCCTGCTGCTGGTGCGCGAGAAGCCCGGCCAAAGGTCGCAGACAGAATTTTTTGCCGCGGTCAGGCAATTGCCCAAAAGCTTCCGGCGATTTCTGGCGGGCGTGGGAGTTTTCGGCATGGGCGATTTTGCCCATTCGCTGATGATTCTTGCGGCCACGCAGCTTCTGCTGCCCGCGCACGGCATGGCCCACGCCGCCGAGATTGCCGCGCTGCTCTACGTGGGGCACAACGTCGTTTATGCCGCGGCGTCTTATCCAGTGGGAGCGCTTTCTGACCGGCTGGGCCGCCGCGGCCTGCTCGCCATTGGGTATCTCGTGGGCGCGCTCACCGCTGCCGGCCTCGTCGCGGCGTTTGCATTGCAGCTTGCGACGGTTCCCTGGCTCGCCATGGTGTTTGCCGTCGGCGGGCTTTACATGGCGTTCGAGGAAGCCCTGGAGGGAAGCATCACGGCGGACCTTGTCGTCTCTGAAATCCGCGGCACCGCTTACGGAATGCTGGGCGCTGTCAACGGAGTGGGCGACGTCGCCGCCAGCATCGTCGTCGGCGGCCTCTGGACACTGGTTTCTCCCGCCGCAGCTTTCACCTACGCCGCCGTTGCTATGGCCGTCGGCGCCGTCCTCGTCTTCCGTTTGCGATGACCCTGGCAGCGCACGAAATCAAAGCCCTCTACGTCGGGGAGAGCGTGGTCCCGCAGCAGCACCCCAGGAAACCAAAGCCCTCTCCGAGGGGAGAGGGTCCTGGAGGAATGACAGCGGGTGAGGGGGCTTTCGTAGCGCCGGGGCTGGTTCTAGCGGCGATTGCCGTTCAATCTACCGCCCGCCCAGGGCGCGTTTTGCGCCATCGCATAGGCCGCATATGATAGGCTATACAACAACGTAACTAGCCTCAAAATGGGACGTATGGGACGTTTGGGACGAAAAATCAACGATTTTGTAACATACACAAAACACATAGATTATAAAATTATCAGGGTCCTGAAAAATCTCCTTTTGGCAAATTGTGTCCAATTTTGAAACAGTGGGTAAAAATTACAAAAGGCCTGTTTGTGGATTTTCAGGGTGAGCGGCCGGCGCCGTCCACAGTCTGTTCAAGGGATGGGAGAGGGCGGGTAATCGTCTTCGCCCCGGAAGATGTAAATCCCGCCCATGTGGACCTTGAGCGAGATGTTCTGGGTCCCGTAGGGGTTCCAGAAGAGCACCTTCTTGTCGAAGCCTGCGTCGTTCTCCCCGTGCAGGTCGCTTTGAACGTTGCCCAGCCAGGTTTTGGCGCGCACCGATCTGAGGCGATCGGTAGAAGGAACATCGACCTCCACCTGGCCGTAGTTCACCATGATCTTTTCCTGCCCCACAACTCCCTGGACCTTGACGTCGCCATCCACAACCTTGAGGTCGAGGTTGCAGTCGTAGGGCATGTGGATGTGGAAGTTGACGGTGAGGCTGGACTCGCCATGAAAGGGCCGCCAGGGCCGGCGGGGCGGATAGAGGGTGCGAAGGTGGAGCATCTCATCCTGCCCGTCCAGCAGAATCCGGACGCGCTGGTAGCGGCGCTCGGCGTCCTTTTTTGATTTGGCGTGCACCACTTTCTCCGCCTCGATCTCCACGTGCGGATCGTCCCATCCGGTGATATAGATGTCGCCCGTGCGCACCTTCATGGTGAAGGTGGCGGATGAAAACAGGCGGCGCCTGTAGTGACAGGTCTGGGTGAATTCATCGGCCCGGAGAGGCGGCGCAAAAAGCAGCAGGCTGGCGATGCCGAGCAGCGCCAGACCGGGTAATTGTTTTCTACTGGATTTCAGCATCGATTTCGCGGCCGCAAGGGTTTTGAGTGAGGCCGCTTCAGTGTGATGAGGCGGGCGTTTCATCCGGCGGGTTCGCCTGGCTCTTGAGAGTTTCCACCACCAGTTCCTCTCTTTTAGCTTCCAGCGTTTTCCCCATCTGGGTATAAACGTCTTCCAGCATCGAGTGAGCTTCAATATCATCGGGGGCGAGGACGATGACGGTGCTGAGCTCCGCTTCCGCTTTGGGTAACTGTTTCCGGATCTGATAGACCCGCGCCAGCCCGTAATAGGCCTGGTAAGCCAGCGGCTTGATCTCGGTCCCGCGCCGGTAGAGCGCTTCCGCCGCATCCAGTTTTCCGATCGCGATTTCGGCGTCGCCGGCGCTCCAGTAGACGTCATAGAATTGCGGATTCACGCCCAGTTCGCTGCGGTATTCGTCCAGCGCCGCATCGTTATTGCCCTGGCTGGCGTAGATTTTCCCGAGGTTATAGTGCACCAGCGGCAGGCCGGGTGTGATGGCGAGCGCCTGCTTCAGTTGCCGGATGGCGAGCGCGTCTTCGCCCTGCCTGCGGTAGGCGATGCCCAGCATCAGGTGCGCCCTGGCGTCCCGCGGAATAATTCCCAGGAAGGTCTTCAACATTCTTGTCGCTTCGCCATAGTCGCCGGTCTGCATGTCGAGCAGCGCGACATCGTAGTAATTCTGGGGGATGGTGGGATCCAGGTTGATGGATTTTTGGAAGCTCTTGCGGGCCTCGTCCTCGAGCCCGTTTTTCGATTCAGCCACGGCCAGCAGGTGCATCAGAACGGCCGACGCTGGAAACTCCTGGACGGCCTGGCGCGCATCAGCCAGAGCGGACTTGTAATTTCGGGTCGAGATTTCCCAGCCAATCCGCTGGATCGTGTCCAACTTCGTATCCTGCGAGCGGAGCAGCGTTGCTGGACCGAGAACGCAAAAAGCAAGGATGACCGCGCATGTTGCTGCCACGCGCTCCCGCCGGTTGACCATTTCGAGCCTCTGAGGAAATGTTAGGCAGGGTTCGGCGATGAAGTCAACTGCGCGGGGAGGAAGGGAAACAGCGCATTGCGTTTTCAGACAGGGCCCGAGCAGAAACTCCCGCAGGGTGCGCGAAATCGCATGTCGGAAAAGCCAACCGATGATAGGATGGACGTTTCGCAAAACCGCCGGACAGGTGCAAGCTTTCACTGGCGGTCCTATTTTCTGCCGTTACGGAAGGAATACACAGGGAATGTTGCCTTTCGGTATCATCTATCGCTTTGGCATTCATGACCGTATCACCCTCGACAAACCCGCCAATCCAGCATTGGCGTGCTGGCGTGGGAAACCAGAGTATTGAAGGAAAAATAATCTGTCCGCGCGCCCGGGTACGGCATCCTGGCCGGAACCCTTCAGGCGGCATGACATCACAGCGAAGAGGCTCACATGCAAACATCTTCGGTCCTCAAATTCAAGCCGGCAACCTACAACCGTTTTCTGAAGTTCGTGGCGGGACTGGGCGGACTGCTCTATGGCATCGACGTGGGCATCATTGCTGCGGCCTTGCCTTATCTGGAGGCAACCTCGGGACTGACCGCAGGCCAGATTTCGTTTGTGGTGGCCGCGGTGCTGCTGGGCACGGTGATTTCCACCCTGTTTGCCGGCCTGCTGGCGGACGGCATGGGCCGGAAGCGTCTGATGATTCTGAGCGGGGCGCTGTTTGCCGCCAGCATTCCGGTTATTGCGCTCTCGCATAGCTATGAGCTGCTGATTATCGGCCGTCTGTTCCAGGGCATCAGCGCGGGGCTGATCGGAGTGGTTGTTCCTCTCTATCTGGCCGAATGTCTGGCGCCGGAGGACCGTGGCCAGGGCACCGCCATGTTTCAGTGGCTGCTGACCCTCGGCATTGTGGCGGCGGCCGGCATCGGCATGTACTTCAGCTTCCGGGTGGAAGAGGTGGCCAGGCTGGGCAATCCGCAGATGCTTTTTACCTATAAAGACTATGCCTGGCGCAGCATTTTCTGGGTATCGCTGCCGCCGGGACTGGTCTTTGTGCTGGGCGGCTTTCTGGTGGCGGAATCGCCGCGCTGGCTGTTCCGGCGCGGGCAAAAAGAGCATGCACTGGAAGCGCTTCTGCGCTCACGCACTCCGGAACAGGCCCGGCTTGAACTGGAGGAGATGGAGAGCAATCAGTCTGCCGAGCAGGCGAAAGCTGCGGGAAGGCGCGTTGCCGAGAGTCTGTTTCAGCGCAAATACGTGCTTCCGTTCATTCTGGCCTGCGTGATTCTGGCCCTGAACCAGGCCACCGGTATTAATTCGATTATCGGCTACAACACGGCCATCCTGATTCAAAGTGGAATGACGGACGTGGCGGCGCACTGGGGCTATATCCTTTTCACGGTGGTCCAGGCGGGGGCCACTGTCATCGGCATGGTGCTGGTGGACCGCAAAGGGCGCACGTTTCTGCTCTCACTCGGCACCGCCGGAATCGTCTTGTCCTTGTGCGCGACGGCCTTCCTGTTCCACCGAGGGGAACGGAACCGCGTGGACGTCAGCCCGGCCGTGCAGGCCATGGCGCGGGGCAATTCAAGTTTAAGTGTGCATTATACGCCCGAGCTGCAGCAGAAATGGCTGAGCGAAGCGGGAAACACCAGCCTGGCCGGCAAGCCCACCACGCTGACCATCATTTATTCCTACGGGGATTTCAGCGCCGTGACGCCCGCGCTGGCCTCGAATCAGCCGCTTTCAACTCCAGTAGAATTGAGCCGGAAGGACTGCGTTCCCGGCAACAAAGTCGTGGCCTTTTTCTCTGATCCCTTTGGTAATCTCGACCAGGCCAAGACGGCTCCGCTGCGCATTGAGCATGCCCTGATCACCCCATTACCCAGCCGGGGACACGGCTGGCTGGTTGCTTTGACGCTCTTTGTTTTTGCCACCTTTTACGCCCTGGGACCCGGCATCTGCGTCTGGCTTGCCTTGTCGGAACTGATGCCGACCCGAATCCGTTCGAACGGCATGAGCATCGCGCTGGTCATCAATGAGGCGGTGGCCACCTTCCTGGCAGCCGTCTTCCTTCCTGCAGTGGGGCGCTACGGTTACACCACCATGTTCCTGATTTTTGCCGGCTGCACCGTCTTCTATTTCATCACCGTAGCCTTCTTCCTGCCGGAAACCAAGGGCAAAACCCTGGAGGAGATCGAAACCTACTTTACCAGGCCGGGAGCCCGCGCCTGAAAACAAAACCGGCCTGGACTTTGCCAAGCCAGGCCGGTTCCGCACTCACATCTCAATTGAGATTTCCTGCCGATTAGCGCCGGTGGCCTCCGCCGCCGCCGCTGTGGTTCCCGCCGCCGCTAAAACCGCCGCCGCTGTGGCCTCCGCCACCGCTAAAACCTCCGCCACCGCTATACCCCCTGCCGCCGGAGCTGTGTGAGGGGGCCGAATACGATCCGTGATAGCCTCCCCCGGAATTTCCGCGATAACTCGGGGCGGAACGCTGTTGATAGCTTGGGGCTGAGCGCTGTTGATAACTGGGTCTTGAGCCGCCGCCATAGTAGCGATTGCGCGGTTCACTGACGATCGGATTGTTCAACCGCAGGGGCGGACGGGAATAGGTCCGAGGGGCATTGTAGCTGGGGCTTCTCTGGTAGCGGGGCTGTGAGTATCCTTGCGATCCGGGACCCCTGTTATAAAAGCCACCGCCGCCACGCTGCTGTGGAGCTTGCGTCTGAGGCCGAAAGCGGTCCCATCCGGCCTGGTTTCCGCCGTTGTTCCGGGGTGCGGCCCGGAAGTTGTTATTGAATCGTCCCTCGTTCTGCGGGGCGGAGCGCGGCGCCGGCTGCGGACTGAAAGGGCGGAATCCGCCGTTGTTCTGCGGGCTGCGCCCCACGTTACCTCCCTGGTTAAACCTCTGCGAGCCACGATTCGGAGCTTCCCGAACCACCGGGGCCGAGTTCTGCCGTCCCTGGATGCCGCGCGGTTGGGCTGGTGTTCCGCTCCCGAAGCGGCGGAAACCGGGCTGGACTGACTGCGTGCCATGAAAGTTTGCGGAGTCGGCGTTCCGGCCCGTCTGCTGGTTTCCGCGGATTACCGGTGCGGGATTTTGACGTCCTGCGTTGCCCCGCGCTGCCGCCGCCCCGGTCCCGAAGCTCCGGAAGCCAGGCCGGTTCGCCTGAGAATTGCGTTCAAAGCCCCGCCCGACGTTCTGCCGACCCTGCGGGTTTTCCCGGACCACCGGAGCGGGATTCCGCCGCGCCACGCTGCCCTGGTTTTGCGGTCCAACCGCACGCGACATTCTGAACCCGCCGTTTGCTCCAGCATTCGTTCCCGCCCTGTTCACGCCGGCCGCGCGAACGTTGTGGGTTTCGACCATCCGGCGGATGGAAGCCGCCTGGTTGTTGAAGGAGTGGTTGCCGCCAGGCGTGGCCACCGTCCTCCGTGTAAAGAAGTGAGTGTTGTTGGCCCGGTTCCTGGCGACAGCAGGAACGATCGCCGCCCGATTGGTGACGCGCAGGCTGGCCCGTGTTGGGACCACCGGCAGCGTGCCATGGACCACATCTGCGGTCCGCAACATCCTGGAGTTGACCAACCGGCGATTACGCGGCACGGCTTCCTGGCCAAACTTGTCCGAAGGCATCGTGACGATAGCCCGGCGAACGTGGAAGTTGCTTCCCAACTCGGCCAGGTTTGAACCTCTGTATCCGCGCCCCCCGCGGCCGCCCCTGCCGTAGTAATTGTTGTAGTTATTGATGTTGATAATGTTAAACGTATCGCCCCGTCCGCGCCCCCACCAGCGGTGGAAATCGTCCCGAGGGCCGAGCGGGCACCAGCCGATGGACTGGAACCCATACCCAAAGCCGAAGGAGAAGTTGTAGTATCCATATCCAAACCCAATAAAGGAGACGTACGCCGGCGCCCACAGCGGACGGTAATAGGGCGTGACGGCGCCAGGCCACCAGCACCAGTTGCTGCCGTAGTAGAACCAGCGGCCATAGTGATACGGCGCCCAGCCCCACGGATCATAAGAAACCCACGTCCAGCCGTAGAAGGGCTCCCACACCCAGCGGCCGTAGCTGTAGGGCACCCAGCCGGCGTCCACGTAAGGAGTCCAGCACCAGTCGTAACCGGGGACATAGGTCCAGCGGCCATAGGCGTCCAGGTCCTGCGCGCCGGTGTAGTAGCGGTTGACGTGGTTGTAGTTCTGGGCCCTGTTAATGACGCCGTTGCGGTCGCGGTTCCAATAGTCCCAGTTGTCGAGCGGCTGCGCATCCGCAATCTTATATTGCGGATTCTGAGTGCCCTCAACCGTGATCTGCTGGCCTGCGTTAATGTTTGTGGAGCCCTGCGGAGTGGAAATCTGCGCCTGGCCGTCGCGGACTGTGATGAGCGAGAGACTGTCGGAATTGACGTCGATGCGATAGGTGCCCGGCTGCAATGGCTGAACGGCCACATTGGGCGTGTCCACTTCGGAATTCGCCTGGTTATTCTGGAACACCGCCAGGTCCACCGTGCCTCGGGCCACCTGAAGCTGAATGCGCGAATCGTTCAGGTCGGCGATCTTCACTTCAGAGTTATCGGCCAGGCGCACCACGTTCGAGTAATCGAGCTGGACCTCGGCGCGCGAGCCGGCCGCGGTGGCAATGGTATCGCCCGGAACCAGCGGGGTGTTCACGGTCACGGCCACCCACTCGTTGGAGTCGCCCCGCTCCATTGAAACGTCGCCCTTGATCAGGCTGACGCGCGCCACCCCGGTAGATGTTTCGGTACCGCCCTGTGCAAACAAGGGAAGACTGGCAAGCGCCAGCGCTGCCATGATCATGCCTGCCATCAATTTGATTTTCATCGCTTTCATCATCCACCTCCCGGCTCGATTCTTCGCCTGACCAACGTGACCCTGCCCTGTGAAGGGCAAGATGATTGCCAAAGGCCTGAAAGGCAAGCTTGCAAATTAAAGAAAGCAAAAGAGATGATAAACGTCGAATTTTGGCGATCCAGTGGGCCGAGGAGGCTTGGGCGATATGGGCCATTTGTGGTGGATTTCAACCACCAGCTCGGAGCGATGTGATCCGGCCATAACCGGGATTGAAGATATCAGCCTTGCCCAGGTTTCAGATGGAAGAAAGGTGAAGCAGGCCGGCAACTGCGGCACAATCCCTGCAACCGTCCGCGCCTGCCGGAGGCGAAGTTGAATTGAGAACGTCCGCGGCTGTTTTCAGCAGGTGTGTCACCAGGCCGGGTTGGATTTCCACTTCCAGGACCCTTGCCCTGAAGCCCATGCGGAAGCCTTCCGGCGTCAGATTGGAATCATCGGAGGCCGCCGCGGCGCCGGTGTCGGGCTCGGTATAGACCAAAGCGAGCCTGGAGACGGGCTTCAGGTCCAGGCGCTCACCGATGTAAGCATAGGCGTTCAATTGCGCTTCATACATCGGGAAGAGACCGTCCTGGTAGGCGGTGAACCTGGCGGTCTTGTAGTCGATGATGGCGTAGGAGCCGTCCTGCATGATGAAAATGCCGTCAGGCGTGCCCCGCAGGACGATTGCGTTCTCTTCATCCAGCACCGCAAACTTCGTGAAGTGAGGCGGAACCATATAGGTTCGAATCAGACCCAGCGGCTCCAGCCACGAGGGGGGCTTGCCGTAGCGGTCAAACCAGCCGTGAACGACGTTCTTGCCGTAACTGTCGATGGCGCTGAAGATGCCGGGAAAAATCTGGAAGGGCAGCCTGTCGGCCTTCATCGCCAGCCAGAAGCATCGCGGACAATAACCCGGCAAGGCAAGCTGCCCAAGCGTCTTGGCGGAAATGATAACGGGCTGGTCCAAATCATGGCTCCGGTTCGTCGGGTACGCCCATTTTGGACAAGCGATAGCGCAAAGCGTTGCGCGAGAGACCGAGAAACCGGGCGGCCTGGCTCTTGTTGCCGCCGGCGCGTTGCAGGGCGGCATGGATCAGCTTGTCCTCGTACTGCTCGAGCGTCATGCCTTCCGGAAGAAACATCGCGGCGGAGTTCGCACCGGCAGCGGACGCGGTGGAGTTGCCGCCCGGTCTGGCGACGTCCAGACGGATATCTGCGGTTTCAATTCTTGTTCCCGAAGCCATCACCACGGCGCGCTCGATGATGTTTTCGAGTTCGCGCACGTTCCCCGGCCAATGGAAATCGACCAGGAGCTTCAGGGCTTCGGGCGCGATGCCCCCGATGGCTTTCCCGGAGCTTTCCGCGAAGCGCCCGATAAAATGGTCCACCAGATAGGGAATGTCTTGCTTATGCTCGCGCAAGGGCGGGATGGAGATGGGCACCACGTTCAGGCGGTAATAAAGGTCTTCGCGAAAAGTTCCCTGTTCCAGCGCGGCGCGGAGGTCCTGGTTGGTGGCAGCTACTACACGAACGTCCACCTTGATGGTCCGGGTGCCGCCCAGCCGTTCAAACTCGCGCTCCTGCAGCACGCGCAGCAGCTTCACCTGCAGGGTGCCTGGCATGTCACCGATTTCATCCAGGAAGATGGTGCCTTTATCGGCCAGCTCGAACTTGCCGGGCTTCGTCGTGGTGGCGCCGGTGAAGGCGCCCTTCTCATAGCCGAAAAGCTCGCTCTCGAGCAGATTTTCCGGAATGGCCGTGCAGTTGATTTTGATGAACGGGCCGTTCACGCGGCGCGAGTGCTGGTGGATGGCACGCGCAATCATATCTTTCCCCACACCGCTTTCGCCCCCCAGCAGCACCGTGGCATTGGTGGGCGCCACCTGCTCGACCGTCGCCAACACTTCCTGCATGCCGGGACTGTTGGCAACGATGTTGTCAAACTGGTATCGCTGGCCGAGCGCCTCACGCAACTGGCGGTTTTCTTCATGCAGGCGCCTGACTTCAAGTTCCTTGCGGACGATCAGCTTGATTTCTTCGATCGAAAACGGTTTGAGGACGAAGTCGCTGGCGCCGTCCTTCATCGCCTCCACGGCGGTTTCAACCGTGCCATAGGCGGTCATCATCACCACGGGAATGGCGGCGTTGGCGCGCTTCACCGCCTGCAGAAATTCCAGGCCGTTCATTCCCGGCAGCTTCACGTCGCTCAGCACCAGGTCAATCCTCTCGCTGGCCAGGATCTTCAGGCCGTTCTCAGCAGTGCTGGCGGTGCGGGTCGCGTAGCCGTCGTCCGCCAGATTCAGCTCCAGCAGGCGGAGCATTTTGGGTTCGTCTTCGACAATCAGAATGGTTGGCATTGCAGGTCCCATCACCATGAACAACTTAGAACGCGGGGCTTTTCAACGCAAGCGCACGCGTTATTCCGCCGGGAAAAACAAGCGGAAGCAGGCACCTCTCTCCGACCCTGGGTCCACGCGAATCCATCCGCCGTGGTCGTCCACAATTTTCGATACAATGGAAAGCCCCAGCCCCACGCCGCTGCTCTTGGTTGTAAAAAAAGGATTGAAAATCTGCTCGCGCAATTCCGGCTCTACGCCGGATCCGGTGTCGGAAAATGCAACCTCCACCCCGCGCCGGCCGTCGCTGAACTCCTTTGTAATTTCCACGCGCAGCTTTCCCCCCAGCCCTTCCATGGCCTCGTAGGCGTTGAAGACAAGGTTCTTGAAGACCTGCTCGGTGAGTTCCGCATCCACTGAAAGGGGGGGGATTTCGCCGTTGTAGGCGCGCTCGACTTCAACGCCTGAGCCCGGCCAGCGTTCCTGTGCGGCCTTGAGGGCCGTCTCCACAATTTGTGAAATGTCTTCCGGCTGTTTCTTCAACTCCAGCGGTTTGGCGAAACTGAGAAAGCGGCTGACCAGTGAATTCAGCCGGTTCACTTCGCCTGAGATGTAATCGGCCAGCTCCCGGGCCACGGGATCGTCCGTCGGAAGTTTCCGCCCCAGTGTTTCCGCGGAGCCTTTGATGACGCCCAGGGGATTGCGAATTTCGTGCGCGAGCCCCGCGCTCAGTTGTCCCAGCGCCGCCAGCCGTTCGGACCGCCGGGCGTCCGCCTGGGCTTTTTCAAGCTGGCGGTTGGTTTCAGCAAGCTGCTCTGCCACGCGCCGGTAGCGCTCCGCCTGGGCGCGGCTTTCCATCACAAAGCGGTTCACCAGCATGGCGGCCAGAAAGAAAAAGAGGATGCGAATGGCCAGTTCCTTGGCGCCGCTCGCCGTCAGGCGGTATTCCTGGAGGGCGGGGATGAGAAAGGAGCAATAGGCCGTGGAGGTCAGGGCTGTCCAGCCCAGAGTTCCCCAGGGGCCGGAATACATGGCGGCGGTGACCACGGGAATGTAATAGATGAGGTAGAAACTCGAGTTGATGCTGGGCTGCAAGCCGCCCGTATGGGCAATCAGCAGCGAAGCCAGCGCGATCTTCAGGAGGATGCTGTAAATACCTCCGTGCGGCCCGGCGAAGTCGATAAAGCTGCGCTCGAAGACCTGGAAAATTCCGATCGAGAGCAGAATGAGCTGCGCGTGAATTTCAGAGACAGGATTGAGCACCGCCAGGCTGGCCAGAAACACCAGCAGCAACATATCCATCCAGGCAAACTTCATCCGGCGTTCTTCAGGCATAGCGCAAGCTCTGTGGGATTCAATTTAACATGGTTAAAGAGGGCATTGCCAAGGCCATCGGGAACTTTTCCGGCCGCCGACGTTTTCGCCTCCCGCCAGCGGCGCGCCCCGTGCTGAAGCGGGCGTGACAAAACACCGCTGCGGGTTTCACTTTGCTTCCTGCCTCGCTCCACTTTCCTGGCCGGCCCGCACACGCTCCTTCGGACCGCATCCCGGTGCAACCTCTGTGCCCAATGAAGTTTCTCACAAAGCCAGCGTCTGCAACACATACTAATTGCCTAAATATAAGAATCGGTTGACAGAAATTAACAGAGTGTGCCATATTCGCCTGCAATATGTAGGGAGGGGGGCACGGGAATCTTACCTTCCAATACCCCCGTGTGTTGTTCCACACGGTTCCCGGCCCCCACTGCTGACGTCAGATTTCCCGACATTCGCACCCTCTGCCAGATCGGCACATGAGCAGGGAAATTTCCTTGCAAAACCGGCCCGGTCCAACCGGGGGAGATTCGTTCAGACGCCGTGTCTTGTACTCTGATCCAGGGCTCCTGAGGGGGTTCCCCCCAGCGATTTCAGTCCAGACTAGCCCAGCCGTTATAAAATAAATAACTTATTTTCAATTAGTTAAATTGATGGTGGGTTTCATGGTACCAGAGTACTAGTACCTTCGTACCTTGACAGTCATTAACTAAATAGGTAAAAAGGAGGCGTCAGGATGCAAGTGGGGGCAGGGAATCGATCCTCCAATATCCTCTGTTTAACCCCGTAGGATTCCCCGCCTATTACCCGCAGACTAAATTTCGTTTCTCTGCCCCCAGCACTTCCTTTCTGGCACGCTTCCCCAGTAAGTCTGAAAGCAATCTATCTGACCAGCAGCCCGAAATCTACGATCTTCACTCAACAGCAGGAGATTCCACAGGCCCCACACAGAAACGTTATGCCAATATAAAGCTGCACAGGCGCTCTCATGCAGATTTATCCTTCCGCCCTGGCGCTCTGAGCCCTCCCCAATTGGTTCGAACCGGTGGCCATCAGAGTGATTTTCCCTCCAATTGTGGTTGGGCTTTGCAGGTCCAGTTGGGTGTCGACCGGGAGGCCCGTTTCTCCGTTTTAGCCTCCCACAGCTAGACCAAAATGATGTAGAATGTATCGTTTGTAAACCGTGAGTTCCTGATGCCATGGACTACGACCAGTTAGCGAGTTTTATTCAGGTCGCGAAGTTGCAGAGTTTTTCCCGGGCGGCGGAGAAGATCTACCGCACGCAGCCGGCGATCAGCGCCCAGGTACGCCTGCTGGAGCAGGAATGCGGAGAAAAGCTTTTTGACCGCAGCGGCAAGAAAGTCCAGTTGACACCTGCAGGGGAGATCTTGCTGCGCTACGCTGAGCAGATCCTGGCCTTGCAGAAGGAAGCCCTTCAGACCATCGCAGAACTGAATCAGACACCGCGGGGCAAGCTTTACATCGGCGCCAATGAAGCCACCTGCCTTTACGTGTTGCCCCAGACCTTCGCGCATTTCCGCCAGCTTTACCCGCTGGTGCAGATCAGCATCTATCGCAATTTCAGCCACAAGATTTTGCAGAAAGTCCAGGAAGGCGCGGTGGACCTTGGCATTGTGACCTTGCCGCAGACCGCGAACAATATTGAAGTCATTCCTGTGTTCCGCGACGAAGTCCAGGTGGTGGTGCCGAAAAATCATCCGCTGGCCAGGAACAAGAGCGTGACTATTGAAGAAGTGGCCCAGCACCCGCTGATACTTCCCAAGACGGGCCATACGCGTGTGGTGATTGACCGTCTGCTGCGCGATTTTCGCGACCACCTGCAGATTTCGATGGAGCTGGCAAGCGTGGAGACGCAGAAAAAGTTTGTGGGCGCGGGCCTGGGCATCTCGCTGATTAACCGGGCCTATGTGGAGCCGGAAGTGGCTGCCGGGGTGCTGAAGCTGATTCCGCTGGAAGGCCAGAAATTATACCGGGAACTCGGCTTGATTTATCGCCGTGACCGGTACCTGTCATTACCAGCCAAGGTGTTTTTGCAGGCCGTTCAGGATGCGGCCAAAGCCTCGCAGTCCAAAGCTGCCAGCACGACGAAAACGAAGACTCGCTAGTGGCGGAGGCTGGTGAGGCTCCGCTCGGATAGCTGAGCGGGCCTCTGTTTGTCTGCAGGAAAAATGATGGTGAAAGTGAAAGAGAGTTCGGGCAAGAGCAAACGGCCGCTGATAGTGATGAAATTCGGCGGCACTTCCGTGGGCAGCGCGGAGCGCATGCAGGGAGTGGCAGAAATTCTGCGAGAGCATGCCAGGCACGCTGATGTGGTGGCCGTGGTATCGGCCATGGGAGGCGCCACGAACATGCTGATCCGCGCCGCCACCCAGGCCAGCCAGGGGATGGAAGAACCCTGGAAAGGCTCCCGCCAGGAGCTGGCGCGCCGCCATCGTGATGTGGCGGACCAGTTGCTCTCAGCGGCTGAGCAGGCGAGCGCGCTTCCCCGCCTGGCCGAGCAGGTCAAGCACTTTGAAGACTTGTGCTCGGGTTTCACGCTGCTTCGTGAAATCACGCCGCGCGGCATGGACACGCTCTCCAGCCTGGGCGAGGTGATGGCGGCCACGCTGGTCGCGGCCATCCTGCGGTCGCAGGGGCTCAAATCCGAGGCTGTCGATGCCGTTGAATGCATTGTGACCGATGACAATTTTGGCAACGCCAGCCCGCTGTTTGAGGAGACCGGCGCCAAAACGCAGGCCAGGCTGAGGCCGCTGCTGAAGCGCGGCGTCATTCCCGTGGTGACGGGTTTCCGGGGGGCCACCCGGGAAGGTGTTTGCACCACGCTGGGGCGCGGCGGTTCCGACTTCAGCGCCACCATTCTGGGTGCGGCGCTCGAGGCGGATGAGGTCTGGATCTGGACGGATGTGGACGGCGTGATGACGGCCGATCCCCGCCTGGTTCCGGAGGCGCGCATCCTTCCCGAGGTTTCCTATCGGGAAGCGATCGAGCTGTCTTATTTCGGGGCCAAAGTGCTCCACCCCAAGACCATTCAACCCGTGATGCAGAAAAAGATTCCGGTGTGGATCAAGAACAGTTTTAATCCCTCCTGCCCGGGAACCTGTATTGTGCCCTCCGCGAAAAACGGGCAGTCCGGTATCAAGGCGATTACGTCCGTCAAGGATGCGGTCCTGATCACCATGAGCGGCAGAAACGCGATCTCCTTCCCGCAGCTTGCGGCGCGGGTGTTCAATTGCCTTTACCTGGAGGAAGTTTCCACCCTGATGGTCACCCAGTCCTCCGCCGACAACGTGCTTTGCTTTGCCATCCACCAGACGGACCTCCCGCGGGTGAAAGCGGAACTGGAAAAAGTGTTTGAGCTTGAAATGCTGCACGACTACGTGGGTGTGCTGGATGTGATGCCCAAGGTGGCCATTGTGGTGACGGTCGGAGAAAATATGAAGGGTACTCCGGGCATCAGCGGGCGCGCCTTCGGAGCGCTTGGCCGCAAGGGGATCAACATCATTGCGATTGCGCAGGGTTCCTCGGAGCTGAGCATCTCCTTCGCGGTCAAGTCCGCAGACATGCAGGATGCGGTCAAGTCCGTCCACGAGGAATTTCATCTTTAGCAAGGCCGGGTGGCCGCAGGTGAAGGGCAGTTCGATGGACCTGCGGGTTCCATCCCCGACAGACGAATGGCGCTGACTTATCTCGAATGCATTGAAGAAGCCTGTGGCCGCAGGCAGGACCCCAAAAAAGAAATGCACCAGTGTGCCTGGTGCGGCGGCCTGCTCGATGTCCGGTACGAATTTGACATCACGGATCCCGAGGCCCTGCGATCGGTCTGGCACCAGCGGCGCCTGAGCGGCGAACCCATTGACCGCAGCGGCGTCTGGCGCTTCCGGGAACTCCTGCCTTTCGTGGGTCCGCACGATCGCGTGATTTCACTTTCCGAGGGGTCCACGCCGCTGGTGGGGACGCGCCGCGCCGGCTGGTGGGCGGGGCCCGTGCATCTCACCATCAAGCACCAGGGTATCAATCCTACCGGTTCCTTCAAGGACCTGGGCATGACCGCCTGCATAACCCGGGCCGCCTCACAGGGTGTCCGCATGGTTGCCTGCGCTTCCACGGGAAACACATCTTCTTCGATGGCGGCGTATGCGGGCCGCGCCGGAATGAAGGCTGTTCTTTTTGTTCCGTATCGCCAGATCTCCGCCGCCAAGCTGGCCCAGGCCCTGGACTTTGGCGCGGTGGTCGTCGAAATCGGCGACACCTTTGATGAAGCGTTTGGGTTGCTGCGCCAGGTGGCTGGGGAAATGGGTTTTTACCTGGTCAATTCCATCAACCCGTTTCGCATCGAAGGGCAGAAGACCATCGTGGCCGAGATGATGGAACAGCGGGCCTGGAGGCCGCCGGATTACATCGTGGTGCCGGGCGGAAACCTGGGGAACGCCTCGGCCATCGGCAAGGGCCTGCGGGAGTTGAAAGAGCTGGGCTTTATCGAGAAGGTCCCGAAGGTGGTGGTGATCCAGGCCGCCGGGGCCAGCCCATTCGTCCGCACGCTCCAGTCCGGCTCGCCGGATCTGATTGCGATGGAGAAGCCGGACACTGAGGCGACGGCCATCCGCATCGGCCGTCCCGCCAACTGGAAAAAGGCCCGCCGGGTGCTGGAGTGGAGCGGGGGTTTTTGCGAGTCCGTGACCGACGAAGAAATTTTCGAGGGGAAGGCGGCCCTCGCCGAAGACGGCGTGGGATGCGAACCTGCTTCCGCCGCCACGGTTGCCGGCATCCGCAAGCTGGTGCGCGCGGGAAAAATTGAGCGCCACGCGGACATTTTGGCCGTGCTGACCGGACACCAGTTGAAAGACACGGATTACGTCATCCGCCATCACTCCTCGGAGGAACAGTCCCGCCAGAGAGTGCGGGTGGACGCCAACCTGGGGGCCTTGCGAAAGGCGCTGGAGAGCGTGCTGGCCGTTCCCGCCTAAGTTCGTTTGACCGCCTGGAAATGTGATAAGCGCTTATGGATGAAAAACTTCGCAGGGAAGTTCGATTATTGACCACGCGCCTGGGGGCGCTGATCCAGGAGCAGAGTGGAGGCAAGACGTTTGAGGCGATTGAAAACCTGCGCCGGCTCTCCAAGCAGCTCCGCCAGGCGACCGATCCCGCCCTGGTGGCCCAGGGGGACCGCGAGGTGCGCAGCCTTTCGTTGCAGCGCGCCGCGCATGTTGCCCATGCCTTCAGCCTGTTCTTCCACCTGGTGAACCTGTGCGAAGAGCGCCAGCGCATCCGGCGCCTTCGCCAGTATGAATCCGGAGAAGTCGGCGCGCCCATGTCGCTTCGCCGGACCTTCAGCCGGTTGCAAAAGCAGGAAATTCCCGTGGCGGAATTCGCCCGCGCGCTGCGTTCCATGAGGATTGAACCGGTCCTCACCGCGCATCCCACTGAGGCCAAGCGCCGCAGCGTCTTTAACCACCTGCTGCGCATTGGCCGTTCGCTCGAAACCCTGGACGAGTCGCCGGAGCACTCGATTGAAAAATCCGTGGACCCATGGATTGAGGCCCTCTGGCTGACGGAAGAAACCCGAGAACGTCCCATGACTCCGGAGCTGGAAGTCGAAAACTCCCTGGTGTTTCTGGAGCGGACCATCTACGACCTGGCGGGAATTTTCTGGGAGCGTTTTGTGCAGGAGATGCACCGGTTTGCGCCGGGTCTTGCGCGCGAGCGCTCCTGCATCCGGTTTGGCTCCTGGGTGGGAACCGACCGCGACGGCAATCCCAACGTCACGGCTGAAACCAGCCTGAACGCCGCAGAGCGCCTTCGCCGCAGCGTCCTGGACTATTATCTCCGGCGGCTGGATGAGTTTCTCAGCGTGATCTCATTTCCGTGCTCGCGCCCCGCGCTCGAGCGCAAAATCAGCGCGGATATTGAGCGTAACATGCGGCGCTTTCCGGCCACGCGCATTTTTGAAAGCGTGGACCAGCCTCATGAATTTTACCGGCGCAAAATTCGCATCATGCGCTGGCGCCTTGAACGGACGCGGGAAAGGGCGCGCGGCGCTTATGCCGATGCCGGGGAGTTCGAGCGCGATGTGGAACTGATCGAACGGCTTTTGATCGACCATCCCAGCCCTCGCGTCGCCCACCTGGAGCCGGGACGCCTGCACACCGCCGTGCAGGTTTTCGGATTCCACTCGGTTAGCCTGGACTTCCGGCAGCATTCCTCGCACCTTCGCAGGGCGGCGGATGAGATCCTGAACGCAGCGCGCCTGCCCGTCGAGCCGGAAGAAGCGCGCATCGAATCCATCCACGCGCTGCTCGAGAAGCGCCCGCGCCGGCTGAAACTTTCTGACGCCGCCCGGCGCACCCTGGAAGAGTTTGAAACTTTGCGCAAGATCCAGATGCGCAACGGCGAGCGCGCTTCCCACCGCTACATCCTCAGCATGACCAGCAGCGCCGCAAACATCTGGGATGTGGTGCTGCTCGGCTGGCAGGCTGGCCTGGTGAAGCCGCAGGGCGATGGCGGACTCCAGTCCAGCTTTGACGCCATCCCTCTTTTTGAAACCGTGGATGACCTGGAGGCCGGGCCGGATATCCTGGACCAGCTTCTGCGGGACCGCCATTACCGCCGCCTGCTGCGCTCGCGCGGCGACTTCCAGGAAGTGATGCTGGGCTATTCCGATTCGGTCAAAGACGGCGGATACTTTGCCGCCAACTGGGCGCTGTTCCGAGCCCAGAAGCGCCTGTGGGAAGTGGCTGAAAAGCACAAAATCCGGTTGGGATTTTTCCATGGCAAAGGAGGAACCATCGGCCGCGGCGGCGGACAGTCTCACCGCAGCGTACAGGCGCAGCCTTACGCGGCTCCCGGCGGGCGGATGCGCATCACTGAACAGGGTGAGGTGATCTCCCTGAAGTACGCCAACCTGGAGATTGCCGAGCGCAACATGGAGCAACTGGTCACTTCCGTTCTGGATACGCTTCTGCTGGCGCCCAAGCACACGCCGGACCAGAGTGAGATCGCGTCCTGGGAAGAGCATGCGCAGGAAATAGCTTCGGCCAGTTGCGAATTCTATCGCCACCTCGTTTATGAAACTCCTGGCTTCATAGAATTCTTCCGCCAGGCCACGCCCATTGACCTGATTGAAAGTCTCCGCCTGGGGTCCAGGCCCAGCCGGCGCTCCAATACGCGGGACATCAACCAGCTTCGCGCCATTCCCTGGGTGTTTGCCTGGACGCAGTCTCGGCACTTCATTCCGGCATGGTATGGACTCGGCCATGGTCTGGACAAGTTCCTGTGCAGCCACGCTCCCGACGGGCTTGACGTGCTGCGGCAGATGTACCGCGACTGGCCCTTCTTCGCCGTGATTATTGACAATGCCGAGGCGTCGCTGGCCAAGACGGACCTCTATATCGCCCGCCGCTATGACGCATTGTGCCGCCCGGCAAGTCTGCGCAAGCAGATTTCAGGCCGCATCGAGGAGGAATATGAGCGCACAGTACGGTGCGTGCTGGAAATCACCGAATCAACGCAGCTTCTGGAACGCCAGCCGGTGTTGCAGGAATCCATCCGTCTGCGCAATCCTTATGTGGACCCGCTCAACTTTCTCCAGATCCGCTTCCTTGAAAAATGGCGCCGCGAGACCCAGCCCTCGCCCGAACTCCTGCGCCTTCTCCAGATCACCGTGGGCGGCGTCGCCTTCGGCATGAAGAGCACGGGATAGCCATCACCCGAAATGCGCTCTATTGTTGTCCTAAGGGTTCGCAGGAGAGAAATTCGATGGGACAGCGCATCACTCATGTTGACGCTTTTACTGACAAGCCCTTTGCCGGCAATCCCGCCGCCGTCTGCATCCTGGAAAAGGCGGCTGGCGAGCAGTGGATGCAGAACGTCGCGCGGGAAATGAACCTGTCAGAGACCGCGTTTCTTGTTCCACACGAAGAAGGATTCAATCTGCGTTGGTTTACCCCGGCCGTTGAAGTCGCCCTCTGCGGACACGCCACGCTGGCCAGCGCCCACGTGTTGTGGGAAGAGGGCCATCTTGCGCCGGGCCGGCAGGCCCGTTTCCACACGAAGAGCGGCACGCTGACGGCCGACCTTAAAGACGACTGGATTGAGCTTGATTTTCCAGCGGTCCGAGTTGAAGATGCCGACCCGCCGCCCGGCCTGATCGAGGCATTGGGTCTCGATCCTCGTTATGTGGGCAGGAACAAGTTTGACTATCTTGTGGAAGTTGATTCCGAGGAATCGGTACGGAATGCCAGCCCCGACCACTCCCGTCTGCGCCAGGTTGAGGCTCGTGGTGTCATCATCACCAGCCGGTCAGACTCGCCGCAGTTCGATTTCGTTTCCAGATTCTTCGCTCCGGGATCGGGCATTGATGAAGACCCGGTGACGGGCTCGGCGCACTGCGCGTTGGGTCCGTTCTGGGAGCAGCGCCTGATGAAGCGTGAATTCGTGGCGTACCAGGCCTCGCCGCGGGGCGGAGTGGTCCGCGTGCGCGCGGCGGGCGACCGAGTCAGATTGGGCGGCCAGGCGGTTACCGTGCTGCGCGGAGAATTGATGGGCACCTAATCAAGTGCATGGCAAACGCGTTTGCCGGCAACTAGGAGTTGGTGCTTTCCACAAGCTGGCGGGCGCGGGCGGCGGCGCGGACCACGGCCTTGATGAGGGTGACCCGCAGGCGCCCTTCTTCCAGTTCCATCAAGCCGTCGATGGTGCAGCCGGCCGGCGTGGTGACCACGTCTTTCAGTTTGGCGGGGTGCTCGCCCGTGTGCAGCACCAGGGCGGAGGCGCCCAGCAGGGTCTGGGCGGAGAGTTCGGTTGAAAGGTCGCGCGGCACGCCCAGCTTCACTCCCGCCTCGGCCAGCGATTCGATGATCATATACACATAAGCGGGGCCGGAACCGGACAGCGCCGTGATGGCGTCCATATGTTTTTCGTCCACAATCACCGCGCGGCCCATGGCGCCGAAAATGTTCTGGGCCACTTCCAGGTCGTGCGCGGTGGCGTGCTTGCCGCCGGCCAGCGCTGTCATTCCCTGCCGGATGAGGCAGGGCGTGTTGGGCATGGCGCGGACCACTCGCGCAGGACGTCCCAGTTCGCGCTCGATCAGCGATGTGGTGACTGAGGCGGCGGCGGAAACGATAAGGGCGTTGGGGGAGATCGTCTTCCGCACTTCGTGCAGGGCCCCTTTCACCTGCTGGGGCTTCAGCACAACCAGAACCAGGCTGGCGCCCTTGACGGCCTGCGCATTATTGGTGTGGGCCTTGACGCCATACTTGGCGCAGAGGTAATCCGCGCGCGGCTGGTGGGCCACGGTGCATTCCACGCGACCGGCGGGAATCACCTGCGATTGCAGCATGGCTGACAGCAGGCCCTCGCCCAGCTTGCCGGTGCCGATCAGCGCCAGCTTCTTGATTTCATCCCGCGACTTCCTGGCTGCCGACGAAGGCGCGGCAACTGCTTCTGCCACTTTTTTCATGGAAATCCTCTCAGTTTGCGATGGACCTGCGGACTTTATTGTAGCGCAGTGTTGGTTGTTAACGTTGAGGGTTTTGCGTCTGGCAGGCTGTTGAATAAGGTCCCGCTACCACGTCATCCTGAGCGAAGCGAAGGATCTGTTTTGTTCATTTCCAGTAAGGTACAGCAGATGCTTCGCTGGGCTCAGTATGACAAGGTAGCGTTTTCCAACAGCCTCTTAGGTCCGCGCCTGGGCCTGGGCGGCGGTGGCTTCTTCTTTGGCGGTCTGGATCCAGGGCATCATCTTGCGCAGTTCGCTCCCCACCTTTTCGATGAGGCGCGCCGAAGCTTCAGCGCGCATGGAGTTGAACTTTTTCCGCCCGGACTCGTTTTCGTCCATCCACTCTTTGGCGAACTTGCCGTTCTGGATTTCCTCCAGAACTTTCTTCATTGATTCGCGGACGTGATCATCAATCACCCGCGGCCCCCGCGTGTAATCGCCGTATTCCGCCGTGTCGCTCACCGAGTAGCGCATGTACTTGATGCCGCCCTGGTAGATCAGATCAACAATCAGCTTCAACTCATGCAGGCACTCGAAGTAGGCGATTTCCGGCTGATAACCGGCCTGCACCAGCGTTTCAAAACCCGAGTTGATGAGCGCCGAAACGCCGCCGCAAAGGACCGTCTGCTCGCCGAAAAGGTCGGTTTCGGTTTCTTCCTTGAAGGTGGTGCGGATGACGCCCGCCTTCAGGCTTCCGAGGCCTTTGGCATAGGCCAGCGCAGTCTGCTCGGCCTTGCCGGAGGCGTCCTGCTCCACGGCCAGCAGCGACGGCACGCCGATGCCTTCGGTAAAGAGTTCGCGCAGCCGGTGGCCGGGGCACTTGGGGGCGATCATGATGACGTCCACGTGCTTCGGCGGCTGGACGAACTTGTAATGGATGTTGAATCCGTGGGCAAACAAAAGCGTTTTGCCGGCGGAGAGGTTGGGCTCAATGGCCTCCTTGTAGAGTTTGGCCATGGGCGGGTCGGGAACCAGCATGGCGATCAGGTCGCCGCGTTTGGCCGCTTCCGCCGGGTCATAGACTTCCAGCTTCTGCGCCTGGGCCTTGGCCCGCGACTGGCTCGATGCCGGCAATCCTACAATCACTTTCAGTCCGCTGTCGCGCAGATTCAGCGCGTGGGCGTGTCCCTGGCTGCCGTAGCCGATCACCGCTACGGTCTTGCCTGCCAGATGTTTCACGTCACCGTCTTTTTCATAATAAGCTTTCGCCATAACATCACCTGTTCCT
>JAJYJL010000838.1 GCA_021789565.1 Acidobacteriota bacterium | reverse complement strand
CAGAAAACGTATCTCGACAAAGTGGGCGTCGCCTACGGCGGTCCGGACCTGAGTGACCGCAACCTGAGCGTTCTGGAAAAGTTCCTGGCGGGGCGGTTTACCTTGCAGGAGAAAACGGAGTTTCTGCCCCTCAGCGCCACCGGCGACATCCATTCCGGCCGCATCGCCGCCGAATATCTCTTGCGCGGCTGCTCCACTTTCCAGATGCACACGATTTTTCAGTTGCCGGACAGCGAATACGCCATGAACACCGGAAGCAAACCGGAAAAAGCCATGCACATGCTGCTCTTTCATCCCGAGGACGGCATGATCGCCTGGCTGCTTCACCTGCGCACAAAGTTCGGATGGAAAAGCGGCATGTCGGTTTGCGAAATGGCGGGCTGGTGCCGCAATCACTGGCCCGACGTTGAAACGGAATTCGTCGGCGACGGCCGCCACAAATAGTCGAAGTCTCCAAACGGTCACAGAACAGGGGCAACGTCACAGAAAGGTAAAAGCTCATGCGCATCTTCTATGGCTGGTGGGTTGTTGCAGCGGCTTTCCTGAACCTCTTTTTCGGGGTCGGGATCGTTTTCTATGGCATGCCCGTCTTCTATCCCGAACTGGTCAGGAACCTGGGCTTTTCGCGCAGCCAGGTGACTGCAGGACTGCTGCTGGGCTTCGTGATCGTCGCACCCTTTGTTGGGTATCTGGGCTCGCTTATCGACCGGCGTGGCGCGCGCGACGTCATCCGCTCCGGGTTGATCTTTGTGGGTGTCCCTCTAATCCTGATGGGATCGATGACGCACCTGTGGCAGTACTACCTCCTTTCCATCGCGGAAATTTTTGGCTATATCCTCACCGGACCCATTCCCAACCAGGTGCTCGTCGCACGCTGGTTCCGGGCGGCGCGCGGGCGCGCCATGGGCTATGCCTACCTGGGCCTGGGAGTGGGTGGCGCGGTTTCGCCCATCCTCGTCCACTTCCTGATTTCGCATTACGGCTGGCGGCGCGCCTTTGAGGTGGTTGGAATCCTCATCCTGATTGTGCTCCTGCCCATTGCGCAGTGGGTCACCCGCTCCACTCCGGCAGAGATGGGCCTTGCTCCTGACGGCGTGGAAGCTCCGCCGGAGGAACCCGCCGGGCCAGCGGTTGTATTCGACCTTCGCCGTGTGGCGCGCTCCACCAACTTCTGGCTGATTATAATCGGCAGTTCGCTCGTCATCGGTGCCATCGGCACGGTCATCCAGCAATTCGTGCTCTTCCTGCAGGACCAGAAATACACGCTGGGGCAGGCTTCGGTGATTTCAAGCGGCCTGTTGTTTGCCGGCCTTGCCGGGCGCGTGATTGTCGGCTACATGGCCGACCGCTTCCAGAAGAAGAACGTGATGGCCACTTTTTACCTGGTGCTGTCCCTGGCCATTCCGCTGCTGTTCTTTGCCCGCTTCCCCGTTGCCGCCTGGTCGTTTGCCATAGTCTTCGGCTTTGCCATGGGCGCGGATTATATGTTGATTCCGCTGGTCACGGCAGAGTGCTTTGGCCTGGCCACGCTCGGCAAACTGCTGGCCATTATCATCATGGCCAATTCTCTGGTCCAGTGGATCGGGCCCTGGACGGCGGGACTGATCTTTGACACAACGCACAGCTACAACATCGCCTGGACCGCCGTCACCATCGGCGGCGTGCTGGGCGCATTCCTGATCTATTCCATCAAGGTCGAGCGCGAACAGGCAGAGGACCCCGCAACGGAGTTGCCAGGCATGGCGTAAGAACCAGCACGTGGCAGCAGCATTAACAGGACCCTAGGTGGGTCGCGTTATGAAGAAGAGGAGAAGGTTTCTTCAAGCAAGGCTGCGTAATCCGCGAACTTTGACCCTGCCTGGTTTGGGGGAATATTGAACGTACAATTTACAAACTGTACATGATTCAGAACCACTTCTCCGCCGAGGTAAGTTATCTGCTCATTAACAAATGTTACGTTCCTCCAAACAATCCCGTCGAGGGTTTGCGAGGCACCCAGTAGGATAAGTCCGTTTACTACGTTGTCATTCCGCGAGATTGCCCTTGAAGAGGGCTGAAGCATGTCTGAGCTGGAGGGAATCTCGGAGCCATTAATTACAGCTCCCTCTGAAATGAGCTTGGTATGCGGCGGTATTGCCAAACCTCGCGTGATTCTATAAACGGCCCTCCCACTGATCATACTTGGCTTTATAATCGGTGGGATCGGGTTAAGTTCCATCATCTCCGGCGGCAGAGACGGCGTTGGCTGTAAAGAAGAGCGGTAAGACGCAAGAGATGCCCTGACCTTTTGAAGCTTCTCCTTCACCTCCAGTGAAGACACCGCCCTCTGAGTGGAATTGATGACATCAACAGTGCTCTTGAAATATTCAGGCGGCGCTTGTAGCTTCTTCAAGGAGGCAGACTTAATTATTCTTTCTGCCCTCTGAACGGATTTGAGGGCAAGTGCGGTTTTTCCCTGCCTGGAATATTCTGCCGAAGCCGCTATGGACTTCTGGGCAAGCAGAACTTTGATTTCCCCATCGAGTGCAGATAGCCTTTCACCCAACGAATCCAATTTGCTGTTTATCGGTTCGACCTTAGTGTCGATCCTCGCATCAACCCGAAGGTCGATGTTTTTGGAAAGATACCCCCCAACTAAGATCAAAACTTGGAATAAAAGGACAAGCAACCCTGATACGGCACCGGCCCCTCGCAGGAACGCCCACAGTTTTTGCCATCTGCTTTGGCCGAGATGGTCCTCAGTCAGGATCAATTCCGAACTTTTGCGGTTTTTATTAGCCATCTGGAGTAATTCCGGATTTGGCTGGGCAAAGGAACCCTTTTGATATAACGACTGAATGCTACGTCAGGAGTGCCTGAATGTCCAGACATAGTACCAATTGCGTCGCAACTAAGATTCAAACCACATGACATCCCCGGTAAGAATTGTATGGCATCGCGGGACTCTTCTGCCGGTTCGTAGCCTGTTGACAAAATACAGAACGTGCTTTAATGTAAAGTTTCTATGCGGTACGCGCTGGCACATCACCATCACCATACGAACCACAAGGTGTGGTGTCAGTGGGTGCTGGCCTAATCGAGAATCAGGATCGGAATTGAGGTAGAGCCCGCTGACAGATAGAGTTAGCGGGTTTTTTTATTTTTGCGCAACGGAGCATCGAGAACATGGACTTGAAATTTCAGGATAATCTGATCCCAGCCATCGTGCAGGACAGCAAGACGGGCGACGTCCTGATGCTGGGGTACATGAATGACCAGGCTTACCAGACGACCTTGAGCACCGGTTTCGTAACCTTCTACAGCCGCAGCCGGCAGAAACTGTGGACCAAGGGTGAGACCTCCGGCCACAAGCTGAAGGTCCACGAAGTGCGCGTGGATTGCGATAAGGACGCACTGCTGGTGCGCGCCGAACTTTCCGGGCCCGGCTGCTGCCACATGGGTTACCGGTCGTGCTTCTTCCGCAAGGTGACAGCGGAGGGCGAAGAAGTCATCGCCCGGCAGGAATTCAACCCCGAAGAGGTTTATAGCAGTCCGAAACAGGAGACGAAAGCATGAGTTTGAAGCTGGGAATCCCGAAGGGCAGCCTGCAGGACGCATCGCTGCAATTATTCCGCCGCGCGGGCTATGAAATCACGGTCAGCTCGCGATCGTATTTTCCCGTGATTGACGACAGCGAAATCGAATGCATGCTGATTCGCGCCCAGGAAATGGCGCGCTACGTTGAAGATGGCGTGCTCGACGCCGGCATGACCGGCCGCGACTGGATACTGGAGAACAACGAAGACGGTAACGGCGTGGTGGAGGTTGCGGACCTTATTTATGCCAAGAATACTTTCGGCAAGGTTCGATGGGTGCTGGCCGTGCCTGAGAAGTCAGAGATCCGGAGCGTCAAGGACCTTGAAGGCAAAGTAGTCGCCACGGAACTGGTGAATGTCACGAAGCGTTACCTGGCCAGGAACGGCGTTAAAGCAAAAGTGGAATTTTCGTGGGGAGCGACGGAGGTAAAGCCGCCCGTGCTTGCCGACGCCATTGTTGAAGTGACGGAAACCGGCTCTTCGCTGCGCGCCAATGGTTTGCGAATTGTTGAGACCGTGCTCGAATCGAACACCAAGTTCATCGTCAACAAGGCCGCGTGGAACGATAACTGGAAACGACAGAAGATTGAAACGCTGGTGATGCTGCTGAAGGGCGCCATCGACGCGGCGGGCAAAGTAGGCCTGATGCTGAACGTCAAGCGCGAAGATCTGAAGGGAGTGCTGGACGTACTGCCGGCGCTGAAGCGGCCCACCATCTCCGACCTCACCGATTCGGACTGGGTTGCGGTGAACACAGTGATTGAAGAGAAAACGGTGCGCGAAATCATTCCACGGCTGAAGGCCGCGAACGCGCAGGGCATTGTGGAATATCCGCTGAACAAGATCGTGCTCTGAGTTTGCACCCCCGGCAAACGCGGCAGGGCCAAGAGAGATGTCTTATGGAAAACAGGAAAGTCTGCGTTTATTGCGGGTCCAGCCGACAGTGCGACCCCGTGTATCTCAAGGCTGCCGAGCAACTGGGCCGAGTTCTTGCCCGGAACAGCTTTACCGTGGTCTACGGCGGCGGCGCTGCCGGCTCCATGAAGCACCTTG
>JAJYJL010000837.1 GCA_021789565.1 Acidobacteriota bacterium | reverse complement strand
ATGGTATTCGTCGCACAAGTCCGGCACCGTCACCTTCTCGATCAGATGCCGCCTTAAGATCGCGACTTTTTCCTCAGGCGTAAATTGCCGCTTGTCATGGTTCTCCATGGAACGCTCCCCCCACTACCATAACCATCGAGCATTTCATTTCCAACTGAGGCAGGACATGCCGAGTTTCCATTCGCCGCCAGTGGTGCCTACAATATGGCGAAGGCTGCAATCAACCACTTGGCTCGGACGATGGCCGGTGAACTTGCCCGCCACCACATCAACGTGAACGTGATTAATCCCAGGTGGATTGATACTCCAGCGAAAGCACTCCACTGAAGAAGATCTGCGCAAAGGGTCGCGTAGGATCCCATGGGGCCGGATGGGGACCTCGCGTGAGATCGGGCGGTGCGTCGTTTTCCTTGCTTGCGACGACGCGGATTATATTACAGGCTCCTCCCTCCGAGTCGATGGCGGCTACGTGCTCGGCATGACCCTTCCCGAGACCGCTCTAGAGAAATAGGCCGTTGGGTTTTGCCAGTCAGGTCCTGCGGGCCACCTCAATCCAGATCGTTGTCGAGGCAACTATCGGGACTACTGTCCAGTATTTTGGACAATAGTCCTGATATCCCTGCGTTCGCACTTGACTTGGGAACGGCTCCCTGCCTACCGTACTAGCCTCGAATGGGCGTCAGGAATTAACTCCAAGGAGGGTTCTCCATGGGACCCGGATTCCGCTCCCGCTTTATTGTCTTATGCTGTGTTTTGTTCTGCCTGGTAGTTTCTCCGGCTGGGTTATTAAGTTCCACGGAAGGGGTCCGGCAAGTCGGGCCAGATTGGATCCTTGAAGGGCCGAATCTAAGAGTTGTAGTCCATAAGGACACGATGGCTGTAAATGTTACAGACAAGGTAACGCATACGACATGGAAGATGAGCGACGATGGGAAGCATGACCTTACCATCAAGAGCGGAGGGGCTTTGCACGACTTCAGTATGGCAGGCGTTGATGTCGTTATTACACCTACGCGACGAGACCAATGGAAAGGCATCGCGGTGCGGTACGCCTCGCTGCCTGTCAAGTTGGAAATATTACTAGAGCCCAAACTTGACGAAGTCGCATTCCGGTTGTTGCCCACTCAGGGAGATCGGATTGTTTTTGCCGCATATCCCCGGCCCTTCTCACTACCTCAAAATCCTGAATCGATATCGATCTGCCCGATCGAGGAGGGTTTCCTGCTTCCGGGAAATTTTCCGTTTCCAGTCTCCGTCGGAAACAAGGGAATGGCAACGGCTATAGGTTTTGAGAAATACGAAAAATTATCGATGCCATGGTGGGGGCAGGTCCAGGGTCCCAGTTCTGTTATGGCGCTTATAAAAACTCCCTACGATGCAACGATGTATCTCCGTCATCCGGCCGGTGGTCCCACAGAGCTTAACACTCTATGGCTTCCATCTCTGGGGTTTATGCATTACCCGAGGAAAGTCGTTTACATTTTTAGGCCCCACTGGAACTATGTCTCCATGGTTGAGTACTTCCGACACTGGATGCAGCAACATGGCGAATGGCGCACCCTAGCAGAGAAGGCCAGGGCAAACCCAAAGATCAATGGATTCAGGGGTGCTGTACATATTAATGCCATGCCAGTGGTGAATATTGTTGGTCCTGTGCACATCACAGGTCAGCCGGAAGCCGAAAGCGTCCCGAAAGGGTACCACCATGTGGACACATTTCGAACCGTTGCCAGGTGGATGGACACGGTGAAGAAGGAGTATGGTATCGACCGGGCTGTCTTGCAACTCTACGGTTGGAGCGTAGATGGGGCAGACAACATGCATCCCGATAATCTTCCGCCCAACCAAGAGGCCGGAGGAGTAGCGGGGCTTGACGAGCTAAGTCGGGAGGTACACGCCTTAGGGTATCAGCTTTGGCTCCACGTGGACTTCAACGACATTTATGAGGCGGCGCCTTCATTTAACCCCCGCCTGTTGATCAAAGAGGAGGACGGGGACTGGCCTCATGTAGACGCCTGGGCTGGAGGACCAAGTTCGCACCTGTGTCCCCTTGAGGCCATGTACTTCTTGAAGAGGAACCTCACTAAGGGTTATGACGGGGCTCCAGGAATCTTATCCATGACCAAAGTGGATGGCCTCTTTCTGGACACTTATCCGGTTGACTTCGAGTGCTTTGACCCTGCACACAAAATGACGCGTTCCGAGGACCGCGAGGCGATGATTCGGCAATTCCAGTACGTTGCAGATCACAACCTGGAAAGTTCAGTCGAAGTCTGGGACTGGTACACAGTTCCTTACGAAACAGACCTTTGGTCAACCCAATTTGCAGGTTATCCTTTCCCCCGCGACGCCAACCATCTCGAAGGTATCCCTGTCCCACTTTTTAACCTGGCGTTTCACGATTGCCTCTTGATCGGCTTCAACCCTAACCGGGAGCGGTTTTATCACTTCCTGTCTCCCCGCACTGTCTTTCTGTACGGGCTCCTGTACGGAGACATGTTGAACCTCTCATTGGAAAATACAGTATACGATCCGGTAGCAGGGAACTCGATTTACCTAATCAATCACAGCTCCATAGCAGAAGATGCCCTCAAGACGGAGCTCCTGATGACGCGTTTGCACCGCTGCGTTGCGTTCGATCAAATGACGAATTATCAAATGAGCGTCTCGGACCCGTCTGTCCAGGAAAGCACGTTCTCGTCCGGAGCAAAAGTCCGGGTTAATTTCAAAACGGATGAGTATCAGATTACAGGTTGCAGCGGAATTTCATCAACCGAGCACCGGCTCAATTTACCCGACAGTTGGGAAGCAGAAATGAAATAGCATCCGCCAATGAAATCCCCAGTCGAGCAATTCGCACTCCCCTTCCTGGTGCTCGCAAATGTCATGTTTGCGACCGAGTTCCCGGCTGTCAAATTGACAGTAGGAGCGGTTGGCCCTTGGATGCTCCCTTTCTGGGAATTGCTGCTGGGCGCTTTGGTCCTCCTTCCGATCTTCTATTTGGAGTACCGGCGTACAAAGAGAACACCTTCTGTTGTCTTGCGAGAGCTTACGTCGCGTCCAAATCTCATTTTATTCATTCTATGCGCTGTCACTGCCGTAACCACCAACGTGTTCCTCATGTGGGGTATTAAACTGGCTCAAGCCTCGGACGCAGCTCTCCTGTCGCTCACCATCCCGGTTCTGGCGGCAGTCCTGGCTTGGATGTTCCTGCGGGAGCGTATAACGGCACTTCAGCTCATAGCCTTCTTCATGGCAGTCCTAGGTGCGGTTGTAATGTCAAGTCCAAGGTTCCGCGGTGCTGGCGCTATGGGTCTGGAGAATATGCGAGGGGACGTGCTGATTTTTCTCAGTTGCGCGTCCAGTGCACTGTATATTGTAGTAAGTAAGCCTCTGCTCAAGAAGTTCACTGCTTGTGAATTGCTCATTCCGAGTTGGCTGGCCGTCGTGGTGATTTTTGCTATCGGAATCTCTGGACTGCGGCCAACGTTCTGGGCGGAAATTCAAAATTACCAGCTCAGAAGTTGGGTTGGCATCGTCGTTGTGGGTTTCGTATCCAAAGGGTTGGCTATGGCGTGCTTCCTTTCCGTCCTTCGGTATCTGGAGGTGGCCCAGGTGGTACTATCGACATACCTGTTGCCATTATTCGGTGTTCTTCTTTCTGTGGTGGTAGTGCACGAGAGCATATCCTTAGGTATGGTTTTAGGGGGGATTCTGGTACTTGCAGCCAACGTGCTGATGACGGGTCTGCCGCGGATAGGGAAGAAGGCAGTTACTTTATAGTTTTGAGGAAGGCCGGTTCACCTGAATTGTTGTTCGATAGAAAATAAGGCGGAATATGAGAGGGTGTCCTGAATTCCGTTGGAGGTTAGAGCGGCGGTTCTCCGGCCCGATTCGGATAGAATCGGGTTGGGAAAAGCTCACCGAAAAGGAGAACCGTCGTGAAGAAACCGTATCACATTGTGGAGAAGGATGACACCCGAGAGTTGGCCAACGTTCTGTCGAGGAACGGGCAGGCACTGCTGCCGATGGTCGAGCTGATCGAGCAGTCGCAGGCGGCGGTGGATGAACTGATAGACGTGCTGGGGCGGGCGACGATCGAGGCCGTTCTGAAGTTGTCGGCAGAAGGGATCGCCGGGCCGCCGCATCCGGGCAAGAAAGGGGGCGCGGTGGGATGGCATGGACGCGAGCGCGGCACGGTGTGTCTGAGGGAGCGGAAGCTCCGGGTCCAGCGGCCGCGGCTGCGGCGCAAGGGCCAGGGCGAGGAGGGCGAAGTGCCAATTCCGGCCTACGAAGCGATGCGGTCGGAGGAGACATTGGGCGTGCGGATGCTGGAGATTCTGCTGCGCGGTGTTTCCACGCGACAATATCGCGCCGTGCTGCCGGAGATGGCCGAGACGGTCGGAGTATCACGGTCGAGCGTCAGCCGCGAGGCGAGCGAAGAAGAATTAAAACGCCTATGCGAGCGGCGCCTGGAGGGGCTCGATCTGCTGATCCTCTACGTGGATGGCGTAATTTTCGGCGAGCATCACGTGCGGGTGGCGGTGGGCGTGGATCACGAAGGCAAGAAGCACGTGCTGGGGATCGCGGAAGGCGCGAGCGAAAATCAGGCGGTGGCGAAGGGGCTGCTGGAAGAC
>JAJYJL010000836.1:2261-4640 GCA_021789565.1 Acidobacteriota bacterium | reverse complement strand
AACCACACGGCCGATCGGCGTGAACCCGAAACGCAACACCAGGGATGTTCCAAACAAGCTTCCGCCAGGATGAGTTGAACCACCCAGCATCTGCTGGCTGATCAGTTCAAAGCGCTTCAGCGGAAGCCGCGAATGTGGAGAGTCCCAGGCGATGATTCCCATTTGGGGTGCGGCAAAAAGAAAGTTGATGTGTGAGATGTTGTTGGGGATATTGTTCTCAAGTCCAAATCCGAACTGAACACCAAATGTAAGCCGACCGTGCCGGGTCCAGTAAGGTTCCGCCGCATCTTGCGGGGGGCGTTGAGCAGTTGTTAAGGCTGAAGGATTGCTCGCGGAGGAATTTTGACCGTAAAGCGGGATCAACAACCCAAGACAGGCTACAGCCGCCAGTGATAGTGCCTGGAAAAGAGACGGATTTTTCATATCAATGAGTTCCCCTGGGTCCGTTCGGGACGAGAAGGTCCAGCAGGACTTGGTATCGTATTAAACTTGGGAAATCAATAAAAATGTGTTTTCTGCCAATCGATAGCCTTGGAAGTCGGCCTCCTCTTGACCGGAAAGTACTGGCCTGCTCAGTCTTGGGGTGATGAAACCCGCAGCGGAAAAAGACAGCAAAGCAGAATTGTCCAGAGAATCTTTGAGCCTGCGCGAAAGCTGCCGAAGACCGTGCCGGAAACTTTTGACCGGCCGTACATGCGCTTGCTGTAGCAAACCGGAAGCTCGCACACGTTGAGGCCGAGTTGCGCCGCCCGGGCCTGCATTTCAACGGTCCAGCCAAAGGTACGGTCCCTCATGTTCAACCGTGCCAGGGAATCCCGGCGAACAATGCGCATGGGGCCCAGGTCCGTGAAATGGACATGCCACAACATCGCGATCAGGAGTGTCGACAGCCGGTTGCCAAAACGCTGCAGCGCCGTGAGCGAGCCTGGCTCCGGGTTTCCCAGCACGCGCGACCCCACCACCAGGTCCCACTGGTCCTGGTCAAAGTGCCGGACCATCTGGCTGAGGTCTTCCGGGTTGTCGGAAAGATCGGCGCCCATAAAAGCAATGGCCGTGACCGAAGACTTGACTTGCTGAAGGCCGCTCCTACAGGCCCGCCCGTAGCCGCGCCTGGGCTCATGGATGACTTCAGCCCCTCCAGCCACGGCTACCGCAGCCGTGCGGTCCTGGCTCCCGTTATCCACCACGATGATCTGGGAAAACAGATCGCGAGGGACCCGGCCCAGAAGAAGGCCAACCGATTGGGCTTCATTCAAGGCAGGGATGATAAGGGCGTAGGTGTGGCGCATGCGGGTGGAGTTTCTGAAAACGATATTCTATCATCACCGCCTCCGGCCATGCGGTTATGAATTGAGTGATGTATGGAATCCGCTCGTAAATTTATGGTATATAATTTTAGGTTACGAAGCGATGCAGGAAAAACTCATCTCAGGCAGCAGCGCGCCACGTGTGTCCGTGGCTTTCCCCGGCAGGCGGAAAGGATTTCTTGAAAGCCGCTACTGGCTGAGGGATGTGGTTCTTTCATCGTTGCTGGTCGTCACTGTCTTCCTGTTTTTTTACCAGCCGGTACAGGTTGAAGGCATCAGCATGCTGCCGTTGCTAAAGAATCACGAGCGCATTGTTGTCAACAAGATCGCCTACGATGTTGAATCCATTCAACGGGGCGATATTATCGTGTTCCACTACCCACTGGATCCTGCGCAATCGTTTATCAAGCGGGTAATCGGATTGCCGGGTGATTGGGTCAGCATCAAAGACGGACAGGTTTATGTGAATGGAAAGCGGCTGAGTGAACCTTATGTGCCGCCGGCTTACCTGGATGATGAAAGCTACTCGCCGGTCCATGTGGCGCCCAACCATTACTACGTGCTGGGTGACCACAGGGATTTTTCAAACGATAGCCGCAAGTGGGGGACAGTTGCCAGGAAGTATATTTACGGGAAGGCCGTTTTCGCCTACTGGCCCCTCAGCGATATGGGGTCGATCCATTAGGCGGCGGCGCGTGCGGGCGGATTGAAAAGGCCTTCACGAATCTGGATTGATCACCCGGCATTGTTTTTACCGACAATTGAAATTCATCATCGGGACGCCAGGGGCAGGTTGAGGGGCAGGGGCCCACAGGTGTGGGACATGTTCCGAACGGAGAACGGATGCAGGCAATTCTTGCTTTAGAGGATGGAACTGTTTTTCGCGGGCGGGGCTATGGGGCCTCCGGCGAACGCTTTGGTGAAGTGGTCTTCAATACCTCGCTCTCCGGGTATCAGGAAATCCTGACCGACCCTTCCTACGCCGGGCAGATTGTCTGCCTCACCTATCCGCACATCGGAAACTACGGCACCAATCCGCTGGATTCGGAAGCGTCTTCTCCCTTTGCGGAAG
>JAJYJL010000836.1:0-2251 GCA_021789565.1 Acidobacteriota bacterium | reverse complement strand
GTTCGCGAACTGGCAGAGCTTGCCAGCAGTTGGCGGTCTGTGGAGTCTGCTTCAGAATTTCTGGCGGATTTTGGCATGCCGGTGATTTCCGATATTGACACGCGGGCGCTGGTGCGGCACCTTCGCACTCATGGGGCCATGCGGGCCGTGCTGTCCACCGTAGATTTTGACGAGCAAAGCCTGCTGCGCAAGGTGAAGGCCTCACCCAGCATGGTGGGGCTGGACCTCGCCAGCCGGGTGACGACTTCTGCGTTGTATGACTGGAGCGAACCTTCGACAGACATTTACGAGGCGGGGGTGCCTGCGGAAGTCGCGCTTCAATATCATGTCGTAGCTTATGATTTTGGCATCAAGCACAACATCCTGCGGCGGCTGGTGGACGCCGGTTGCAGGGTTACAGTCGTACCGGCCACAACTTCGGCCGCGGATGTCCTGGCCCTGAATCCAGACGGCGTGTTTCTATCCAACGGTCCGGGTGACCCCGAACCCGTTGATTATGCGGTGCGCAGCATCCGTGACCTGATCGGAAGAACTCCCGTCTTCGGCATCTGCCTGGGCCATCAGCTCATCGGGCTGGCGCTGGGCGGCAAGACCTACAAGATGAAGTTCGGCCATCACGGGGGCAATCATCCGGTGATGAATCTGGAGACCAACAGGGTGGAAATCACGGCTCATAACCATGGTTTTGCGGTGGACCCCGACTCGCTGAAGTCGAGCGAAGTGGTCCTGACTCACCGCAACTTGAACGACAACACGCTTGAGGGCCTGCGACACCGCTCATTGCCGCTTTTCAGCGTGCAGTATCACCCGGAGGCTTCGCCCGGACCGCACGACTCGGTGTACCTTTTCGACCAGTTTGTGAAGATGATGGAGGAGTTCAAGAAGGCGAAAGTATAGGCAGGGCGTCCGTGCGTAGACATTTATGGGAAATTCTCGGGCTCATCGTTCTGGTCGTCGCCTCCGTAGGGGTCGTCAGCCTGCTCTGGGGTGGAGCGCCACTTCCAGCCTCCCTGTCTGTCAATGCCTTGCTGGCATTATTAGGCGGCGCGTTGGCGTTCCTGGCGGTTATGATCCAGATAGAGACTGAGAGCAAGGCGCGCGAAGAAGAGGTGAAAAGGCAGAAACGCGCAGTCGCCGCGGCGCTGCATGCAGAAATAGCGGATTTCCGCACGTGTCACGTAGAGTCAGCTAGCCGCATGGACGAGGATGCAAAGACCGTTAAGTTCCTGAACAGAAGTTTTCCGGTTTACGAGTCCAACACGGCCCGGATTGGCGAGCTTGGGGCTGATACCTGCGGATCGGTAGTACATTTCTATGACGTCGCTCTCGAGTATCTCGGCGCCCTAGCGCGTTACTTGGAAATGGAGCACGAACAGCCCTATCCGGACGAGTGTACGGAGCAAAAGAAAGCGAGGCAGACAGAGTTTTTTAAGAGGAAAGTATCCGGCCGCCTTGATGAACTGAGGGCCGCGGCAGTGAAAGCCGAGAGCAAGCTTTCAATAGTGAAATCTGCTTCCAATTAGGGGTTGAAGGTAAAGTTGAACGAGACACGAACCTGCACATAAATGACGAGAATTCACAACTCATAATTCATAATTGAAAACATGCCCAAACGTACAGACATCCACAAAGTTCTGATTATCGGCTCCGGACCGATTGTGATCGGCCAGGCGTGCGAGTTCGACTATTCCGGCACGCAGGCCTGCAAGGCGCTCAAGGCCGACGGGTATGAGGTGGTGCTGGTCAACTCCAATCCCGCCACCATTATGACCGACCCGGAGTTTGCCGATCGCACCTACGTCGAACCGCTGACGGCCGAATATCTGGAAGCCATCATCGCCCGCGAACGTCCCGATGCCGTGTTGCCGACGGTCGGCGGCCAGACCGCTTTGAACCTGGCCATCGAATTGGCGGAGAAGGGCATTCTTGACCGCTATGGCGTCAAGCTGATGGGCGCCTCGCCCAAGGCCATCAAGATTGCCGAAGACCGGCTCTGGTTTAAGGACGCAATGAAGAAGATCGGCCTCGAGGTGCCCCGCAGCGTGCTGGTCAACACATTGGAGGGGGCACTGAAGGTCTCCGAACAGATCGGCTTCCCGATCATTCTGCGCCCGTCCTTCACGCTGGGCGGAACGGGTTCAGGCATCGCCTATAACCGCGAAGAACTGACGGAGCGCATCCGGTTTGGGCTTGATCTGAGCCCCGTCCATGAGGTGCTGGTTGAGGAATCCGTCATAGGCTGGAAGGAATT
>JAJYJL010000835.1 GCA_021789565.1 Acidobacteriota bacterium | reverse complement strand
TGTCTACCAGGAAAAGACGATGGCCTTCTGTCCGGATCATGCCCGCCGGATGCGGCACGCCGTTCTGGCTTCTGACCGCGTAGTGCAGGTTGGAATCCAGTCCACCAGCAGCCCCGCGCAGGCGCGAGCACGCGAGCTTATACACAACAAGCCGATGGGCGGGATAACGGCTATCCACGCCCATATGTATCGCAATTCACCTTACGGGGGCTGGAAGCAGGCGATTCCGGACGATTGTGACCCGCAGCATGTGGAGTGGAAGGCGTTTGAGGGTGAGGCTGCGTTTCATCCCTTTGATCCAAACCGGGTGATCAACTGGCGCTTTTTCTGGGACTATTCCGGCGGCAACGTTTTTGAAAATATGGTTCACCAGGTGGGTTTCTGGTTTAAGGCCATGGATTTGCAGATTCCAGAGCGGGCAAGTATGACCGGGGCCAATTATTTTTCGCCTGGGATGCAGGTTCCCGACACAATGGATGTTTCCATGGCTCTGCCGGAAAAGATCTTCTTCACCTGGAATTCAGGCTTCGGCAGCAGCTACTACAACGAGGACGAAGTTGTGCTGGGAACCGAAGGAGCCGTCACTCGGGACGACGACCACGAAATCGTAACCTACGTTCCAGCTCAGACACGGCGCAGGGCTGCTGGCGTTGCTGCCGGGAAGCCTACTGCTCCTGACATCGTGGGCGGTGGAAATGAAACGGACATCCACATGCAGAATTTCCTGGATTGCGTACGCAGCCGGAAGACTCCGGATTGCCCGTTTGAAATCGGCTACCGGTCGGCGATTGCCTGCCAGATGGCCGTGGCTTCGTACCGGCAGGGACGGGAAGTACGCTGGGATGCTGAATCTGAGCAGATCGTGTAACAGGTAGTCGCGGTGTGCCATCTTAAGCTGGGCATGGCTCGAAGGGAAGGTGCATCAGAATACAGTGAACAAATGCAATTTTTTGCGAATGGGCAGAAAAGCATGACCGACACACTTGAGCGAAGAAAGTTTCTGAATACCGGCGGGTTGGCTGTTGCGGCCAGCGCCCTGGCGCTGGGTTGTTCGCCCCGGAATGAAAAGCCGTCGACGGCGGCCGGCGAGTCAGCGCAGACTACTTCCAGCGAGTTTGCCGCGCAGGAGCCACGGCTTCTTGCGGGCTGCTGCGCCTACTCTTTCCACGAGGACCTTTCCAAGGGGAAAATGTCTTACGCGGATTTCTTTGACAAAGTCGTGGAAATGGGTTCGGTGGGTGCGGACATGACGGTGTACTGGTTCAAGTCTACAGACCCTGCTTACCTCACGAACCTGCGGCATCTGGCCTTCAAAAAAGGGATACCTTTCTCAGGTGCAGCGTGCGGATCGAGTATGGTCCAGTCTAGTGGCGCTAATCGGCGTGAGGTGCTGGCCGAAATCAAGAAGTGGGTTGACGTTACAGACCTGCTGGGCGCCTCGCACCTGCGAATTTTCGGCGGCCCTTTGCCGAAAGGTGCGACGGTAAAGCAGGGAACTGACTGGGTGGTGGAAACCATGAAGCCTGCGTGCGACTATTCGGGCAAGAAAGGCATCACCCTGGGCATTGAAGACCACAATGGCGTGACGCAGAATTCCGACGTGTGTCTTGAAATCATGCACCGAGTGAATTCTCCCTACGCCGGAATCAACCTGGATATCACCAACTTTGTGGCCACGCCCACAGCGGACCCTTACACGCAGATCAAGGCTTGTCTCCCGTACGCAACGCACAGCCACATCCGCGACCACTTCGAGGACGGGACGCCGGTCGACATGGACCGCGTCTGGAAGCTGTTTGCCGAAGCCGGCTACAAGGGTTACATGTCGGCAGAGTACGAAGGCAAGGAAGCTGCCGTGACGGGCGTCCCAAAACTCATGGACAAAATCAAAACGCTGTGCCATAAGTACTCGACGGTTTGACCACACTTGGCGCAGGCGTTTTAGATTGTCACGATTCTCCATCCAGATGGCAGGAAAACTGGGAATCAGCCGAAGAGAGTTTTTCAAGAAAAGCGCTGCTACCGGTGCGGGAATTGCTGCCGTGCAAGCGGTTCCTTCCGTCGGCGATGCTGGCGAGGTCTCACCCAGAGAGCTAGAGACGCGCAAGGTCCTGGTCATGTCTGACATGGAGGGCGTGGACGGCGTCTTCAACTGGGCCGAGCAGTGCAATCCTTTGAAAAGCCCACGCTGGCAGGAGTCACAAGAACTGCTCACCGGCGAGGTCAACGCGGCCGCTGAAGGATTGTTCGCCGGCGGCGCCACTGAGGTTGTGATTTGGGACGGCCACGACGGAGGCGAGTCGCTTTCCGCCGCTGACATTCACCCGCGGGCGCGCCTGTTGATCGGGTCGCCCATTCCGCCCATTCGGGAATTTGACTCGAGTTTCAGCGCCATTGTCTTCGTCGGCCAGCACGCGATGGCAGGGGCAAGGGAGAGCGTGCTTCCGCATTCCTATTTCTTCAATATCCAGAACCTCTGGGTAAATGGCCGGCTCGTGGGTGAGATCGGTGTTCGCGCCATGGTGGCAGGTGAATTGGGTGTTCCCGCCATCATGCTTGCCGGGGATACGGCCGCCTGCAAAGAAATCCACGAGCTGATTCCGCAGGTGGAATGCGCGGAAGTCAAGTTGGGCGTCAGTTCTACGGCTGGATACACGCTTCCGCATGCGGCAGCCTGCAATGTGATTCGCATGAAAGCGGAGCGCGCGATGAAGCGCCTTGCGGAATTCAAGCCGTACCGGATTGAAGGTCCGGTCGAGGTGAAGGTGGAATTCACCACCTCTGGAGCGCCTGGACCGGCGCTTGGACGAGCCAGCCAGCGCATTGACGAACGGACGGTGGTTTATAGAGGGAAGAACATCATCGATGCGTGGTTCAAGTTCGGCAGGCTATAGAACGATGGACTGACGCCCGCCTAATCTTGATTCCTCACCACAATTTAATGTGGTCGTCTTATGTGTGCCGCTCAAGCCTGGACGATCTTGGGCCTGTACTGCGCGAGATTGCCGGTGGCGTTACGGGTATCAATCACAAGCTGGGCGTGGCGCGCAATGAAATCGTAGTCGTAAGACGAATGGTCAGTGGCGATAAGGACGGCGTCGTAGCTGGCGAGGGATTCTGCAGTCAGCGCAACGGATGCTAGCCCCAGATCGTACTGCCGCATTTTGTGCAAGCGTTCGAAGTACGGATCGTTGTAGTCAACGCTGGCCCCTCGGCCCTGAAGAAGCTTGATAATTTTGAGTGAAGGTGATTCCCGCAGGTCGTCAACGTCTTTCTTGTAGGCAATGCCAAGAACGAGAATGCGGCCGCCGTGCAGGCATTTGTTTCGCCGGTTCAGGGCTTCGGAAAGCCTCTCGATTACATGGAGGGGCATGGAGGCATTGACTTCACCGGCCAGCTCAATAAAGCGCGTGGGAAACTCATACTCACGGGCCTTCCACGTCAGGTAGAAGGGGTCAATGGGGATACAATGTCCCCCCAGGCCGGGTCCCGGGTAAAAAGCCGCAAAGCCAAACGGCTTGCTTTTCGCAGCGCCAATGATCTCCCAGATGTCCAGCCCCATGCGCTGACAGAGGAGCTTCAACTCATTCACCAGCGCGATGTTGACACTACGGTAGATATTTTCCAGCAGCTTGGTCATTTCCGCCGCGCGGGAGGAACTGACCAGCACGATCTTGTCGAACGCCGTTTCATAGAGCAACTGCGTCGCCACCGCGCTGGCGGCGTTGACGCCCCCCACAACCTTTGGAATCTGGTGTGTTTTAAACGATGCGTTGCCGGGGTCTTCCCGTTCCGGAGAAAAGGCCAGAAGGAAATCCGCCTCCGGTGAATTGGAGCCTCTTGGGGCGCCATCTTCTACCGTGTAAGGAAGGATGGGGCACCGCAGCCTGGAGCGCTCCAGGATAGGCAGGAGGACTTCTTCGGTCGTGCCGGGATAGGTGGTGCTTTCAAGCACCACAAGCTGCCCCTTGTGCAGATGCGCGCCGATTGATTCAGCGGTGCTCCGGACGTAGGTGAGGTCCGGTTCACGATGGTCATCGAGAGGGGTCGGAACGCAGATGATGACGGCGTCCGTCGCTCGAAGTTCCGAAAAGTCTGTTGTGGCCTCGAAATGCCCGCCGCGAAGCGCGTCGGCGATTTCTTCCTCCGGGATGTGCTTAATGTAGCTACGGCCTTGTTGAAGAAGCGTAACCTTGGAGGAATCAATGTCAAACCCGGTGGCTGAAATTCCCTTGCGCGAGAAGAGCAGTGCAATGGGCAGCCCCACATAGCCCAGTCCCACTATCCCTAACCGGATCGTCTTCTCCTGAACACGCTGATTGAATGCCGCCAATCGTTCACCTTGTATTCGTGCTCTATTTTCGATGGTCATGTTCGTGTGGTCCGTTCCCTCACTCGGAACCGTGATTGGCTGGCAGGTGTTTGCTCCAATGTAAACGCGCGTTCCGCGTGGCTATTTAGTCTTGAAGGGCAGAATACACGTGAAAGCTCAATGGGGCCGCGGCGTGGTGCAATTACATTCCAAAAGCGACGATGGTTGAGCCTGCGGCTATAGCGATATATTGCTTGCCCTTTGCCTCATAGGTCATCGGTGAGGCACGCCAGGTTACGTTGGTATTGAAATGCCAGACTGGTTTGCCGGTCTT
>JAJYJL010000834.1 GCA_021789565.1 Acidobacteriota bacterium | reverse complement strand
TGCCACATTAACCAAGGCCATGGACCGCCCTACGCCGCCTTTGAATGAGTAGAATGTTACTGTATACACGATCTTGGCCTCCCTACATAACTAAGGATCCGCTAAGAGAGAACGAACGGGCCTGTAACTGGGCGCTGTCGACGTCTGTGAGGTGGCTGAACCGAATCTCATACGTCGTGGCCTCTATTGCGTCCGGCCGCTCCTCCCTCCTCTGCGCTCGCTTGTTCCGGAGGTGCTCCATGTTTGACTCAAAGCTGAGCAGGTACAAGAGATGATTGTTCGCGGTGTTCTGTATCAGTTTGCCGGTCTCCCAACGCGCGAGGGATGCTTCTCCGAAGCCTGTTAAGTCCGCAAACTCCGCGCGCGTCATGTTGTAGCGCCTTCGCAACGCCGCAATTTCTCCAGGAGTCATTAATCCTAAGTAGTGGCAAATTGCGTTGTGCCGGATACCTTCCGCTTGCTCGTCAGTGTATTGAAATCCACATTCGGTACACGCTCGCACAGGGAGTTGGACGGGAATCTCAATTGCATCGTTTCCCCTCCCATAGGTAACTTTTTCCGTCTCGCGTACTGTCGTAATACTCTGCTTACCGCAGTTTGGGCACTCCTCGTGTTGGCTTGGCTTGTTATTTTCCATTTCGATCATGCGTGACCTCTCCTTAGAGGGTGCTAAAGGTAGCTGTAGTGAAAGCTACGGCCGAAAACAAAACCTGACTTGATCTGGATTTTTATGTATAGGTTCGGGTGATGTGATCCAAGATTTACGTTCATTTCGTAAGCGAGTTCGCCCGGAGGCTTGGAGAGTGTGACCTCCTTAATCACATGTCCCGTTTCGAGTAGGTCGGCCACGTATTCCCACGCCCCCTGGTCCGTAAAGTACCCGCCGAACTCGGGATGAGCAACGCTTGCTGGTTGCCAGTCAGAGGGGGCCTCCTCCGTGAATACGACTCTCCGGGTTTTTCTATGCCTGCAAAGACGGATTAACTCTTCGCGAACGGCGTGCAGGTCTGGCGACATTGATCCTCTGCGACAGCACGAGCTCTAGCACCGGAATACTTCCTCCAAGCCTTGCAGGTGAAATATATCATATGATATAAAGTAAAGTCAATATCGATCCATGTAAGCTGGTCACTACATCATATGATACGCATAGTCGGTCGTGCAATGGTTCCGAGGTTTGCAGTGCATGCGGCACGTCCGTGCATGAGGAATGGTCGGGCAAAAAGTTAGGAGATGTTGCTAAGCGGGATAGCGGACCACCAATTTTGTGGTCTGCGGCTTTTGCGTTATCTTGGGTGCCATGTGGCACTGGACTACCAGGTTAAGGCGCGATCGCCAGAAATAGAGCGAACCTCAACAAAGGTTTTCTGCGCCACAAGGGAGATGAACCTTGCCAGGAGGGCAGATGTTACGAGAGGCTGAGCGAGCGGTCATCGAGAAGTTGTGGCAGCGAAAGCTGGAGCAGGATGCGAAGGGGCTGCCGCAGTGGGAGCGGCACCGCAACCTGGAGCCGGCAAGCGCGGAATTCATCTGCGCGCTGGCGGCAGGCGTGGGCGCAAAGAGGATGCTTGAGATCGGCGGTTCTACGGGGATTTCGACCATTGCGCTGGCGGCCGCGGCGCGAGACACCGGCGGCAAACTGATTTCGATGGAGATCGATCCGGCGCGGCAGACCGAATCGCGCCAGACGCTGGGCGGCCTGGGCCTCGAGCCGGTGGTTGATTATCGGCTGGGAGATGCCGCCGCGCTGCTGCCGGACTTGGGTGAAGTGGATTTCGTGCTGATTGACTGCGAGAAGGAAGACTACATCCGCTTCTTCGATATGCTCAAGTTGCCGCGCGGCGGGATTGTGGTTGCAGACAACATCCTGTCGCACGATCTGAAGGACTACGTGGCGCACGTGAGGAAGCATCCCGGCGTCGAGTCCGTCACCCTGAGCGTCGGCAAGGGCCTGGAAGTGACGAGGTTCGCGTAAGATGTAGCGCCCTTGCGGCATGCGGTTGTTCGTTTTTTAAGAAAATGCAAAGGGCCGCGGGCCGTGAAGGCCCACGCTACGAAAATGAGGAGAGGCAACTTGGTGGAACATTCCGATTCCGGCAAAATCTCGACACGCGTTATTGTGATTCAGGTGGTCATACTGATTGTGGCCGCGGGGCTGTTCGCATACGTCAAAATCTACTTGCCGCGGATGGAGAAGGCGCAGGCGGCAGCGCAAATCGCCAGCCGTGAAAGCCGCATCAAGGATTTCTTTGACGAAATGGTGGCAGAAGATTCCAGCCGCACCGTGGAGGCGCCCGGCGTGGGCGAGACGTATCCGCAAAGCCTGCGCGGCACGCCGTCGGTGGATGAAGTGCAGCAGGCGCTTGGTGCACCCGACACCAGCACCACCGATTTTGCCGGCGGCTTGCATTTGACCTGGATCGGCACACAGCACACCCTCGAAGCAAGCTTCAACCGCGGCCAGCTCTATTGCCTGTCGCTCAAAAACCGCAGCACCGGCCACGGCGCCAACGTGTACGAATCCAGCGCCAACTGGCAGCCGTTCTGATGTCGTAGCGCAGGCCCTTGTGGCCTGCGGTTGTTAGGTTGTTTTCCTGAGGGAAGAGCCGCGGACCTCAAGACCGGAGGTCCACACTACAAGAATAAGAACCGCCGGCCTTAAAGGCCCGCGCCACAAACCCTTCCACGAACGTCCATCGGACAGATCGCAAATCGCGCGCTCGATGCGCCACCCGGCGATTCTTATTATTGGGACCGTCGAGCAAAAGCAGGCGGCTTGTAACCCGGTGTGCCGGAGTTTATACTGCGGGCGACGCGTTCGGGGGAAAGCCATCGCGGGTCGCTGGGGCGATCTTACAATTAACGCACGCGTAAGGCGGAGGAGACGGTGACAACAGCACCGGAGCGCATGAAAGCCCACCTGAGAATGGCGTGCGCCCTGGCAACCCTGTTTGCGTTGGCAGCGTTGGCAGGCGGGCAGCGGGCGTTTGCCGCGGCCGCACAAAAGCAGAGCGCTCGCTCGGGGAATCTCAACATCTACTTCATTGATGTTGAAGGCGGACAATCCACGCTGATTGTGACTCCGTCGCACCAGTCGCTGCTGGTGGATACGGGCTGGCCGGGCTTCAACGGCCGCGACGCGGGGCGCATTGTGCATGCCGCGAAGCTGGCGGGAATCAAGCGCATCAACTACCTGCTGATCACCCATTACCATGCCGACCATGTGGGCGGCGTTCCGCAGCTTGCCGCGCGCATCCCCATCGATCACTTCCTGGACCACGGGCCGGATGTGCAGAAGAGCGCCAATGACCACAAGCTTTATTCCGCCTACATGCAGGCTGCGAAGAAGGGGAAGCACCGCGTGGTGAAGCCCGGCGACGTAATTCCGCTGAAGGGCGTAAAGATTGTTGTGGTTGCCGCGGCGGGCAAACATCTTGAGCAACCGCTCGCGGGCGCAGGCCAGGCGAATCCTTATTGCTCGGAAACCAAGCCCATACCCATCGACCCCACAGAGAACGCGCAGTCGGCAGGGTTTGTGCTGACCTACGGCAAGTTCCGGTTTGTCGATCTTGGCGACCTGACCTGGAACAAGGAGATTGCGCTGATGTGCCCGCGGAACCGCCTGGGCCATGCCGACGTTTTTCTGGCCAGCCACCACGGCAATTCGAACTCGAATTCCAAGGCGCTGGTTTGGGCGCTGCGGCCGCGCGTGACCATCATTGACAACGCGCCCAAGAAGGGCGGCACGCCCGAGGCGTGGGAGCGGATCTACACGGCGCCGGGCCGGGAGCGCATTTGGGAACTTCATTATTCGGTTGCGGGTGGGAAGCCGGATAACGCACAGCCCGGTTACATCGCCAACAGCGAAGGTGTAACTGATCAGGGACACTTTCTTGAGGTCAGCGCGCGCCCCGACGGCGGGTTCACGGTAACCAACTCTCGCAACGGCTTCGAGGTGGATTACCCGCCACTGAATTTATCCGCGCGGTCAATAACTCCGTAACAAACCCTTCTTTTTAAAGGCCTTGTAGGCTGGTAAGTTTTACCCGCACCAGATAAATTTGCCGGGTTCCAGGGTTTGCCTTCGACACTAGTGAGATATTTATTAATTGTCAAATCAGTAGCTTACGAAAATCAGCTCAAAGATGGAGAGCAGCTTGCCATAGAAAAGCTGGATACATAGGTGCACAAGGGCCTGAAAGGGGAGGTGCAATAATGAGAGAAAACGAATTCAAGATGACCCAACCTGAAAAAAGAAGGCGAATCGGCCGGCGGACAGTGGTCGGCTGCCTGGTTGGAACGTTATTGCTGGGACTGGCCATGATTGCGGTGCCAACGCAGTCCTACGCCAGAGTGAGTGTTGGCGTCTTTGTCAATTTCGGGCCGCCGGCCCTGCCGGTTTATGAACAGCCGCCCTGCCCGGCCCCCGGTTACATCTGGACGCCGGGCTACTGGGCCTGGGACCCTGCCTACGGCTACTACTGGGTGCCGGGGACGTGGGTGCCTGCGCCCTTTATCGGAGCGATGTGGACGCCGGGTTACTGGGGTTATGACGACGACAGCTACCGCTGGAACCCGGGCTACTGGGGATTTTCGGTTGGCTACTACGGAGGAATCAATTACGGGTTTGGCTACACCAGCTTCGGC
>JAJYJL010000833.1 GCA_021789565.1 Acidobacteriota bacterium | reverse complement strand
CCCCCGTTTGCCTTTCCTTCCGGCATCCGCCAGCAGCCGTATTCCGCGCAAAGGCCGGTGTCCGGGCTGGAGTTGACGGTTCCGCGCGAGGTTTTGGAGTTAATGTCCTCGCTGCCGTAGATCATGATGTGGGGATATTCGCTGTGGACTTTGGCAAACTCGGAGTTGTGGTAATTCATCCCAAGGATGCCTTCGACGGATAAGAATCCGTCTTTCGTGTAGCCGCCGTTCATGGCGCTTGTGGTAGGACGCGTGGGATCGATCTTGTCTACCGCCGCCTTCATTGCGGCAAAAATCTTTGCACCATACGGCGTCTTCTGCAAACCCTCCTCATTACACATTGACCACATGATGATGGAAGGATGGTTACGGTGCGCAAGAATCATCCACTTGAGATCAGAGAGGTCGGAGTACGGAGTGCCCATGGCCGTCTTGACGGAATAGGTGTCTCCCAAGTGGCGGTTCTCATCCATTACCAGCATGCCCATGCGGTCGGCAGCCCGGTAGAGAGCTTCTGCTGTCGGGTTATGAGCGCAGCGGTAAGCGTTGGCGCCCATGGATTTGAGTCTGGCGATTTTCCACGCCCAGAGATTGTCCGGGACGCCGATGCCCACGCCAGGAAAATCCTGATGGTTGCAGGCGCCCTGGATTTCAACATGCGTGCCGTTAAGAAAGAAACCGCGGTCGGGATCAAATCGTATGGTTCGGATGCCGAAAGTTGTAAGCTTTCCGTCAACCGCGGAATTGCCGGCGCGAATCGTGGTTGCGAGGCGGTACAGATTGGGATGATCGAGGGACCACAGGAGAGCATCTTTCAGTTCGATATGCTGATCAAAAGTCTGCTGCTGGCCGGCGGCAAGCTTTTCGCTGCCGGATGTTGAGGCTACGACTTTACCGTCCGGATCGATGATCTGTGATTCAAGGGTGAACTGTTTGGCGGCTTGGTGGTTATTGTGAACGGTAGTCTCGACGGTGAGGCCGGCTGCCGCCTGGTCACCCAGGGGCGATCCGTAATGGATTGGCCCGGGAACTTTAGTGACGACGAACGTTCCCCACGGCGCAATCTGCAGCTTGTCGGTGATGATCAAACGCACGTGCCGGTAAAGGCCTCCGCCTTCGTAGAACCATCCTTCAAACCAGCGGGGATCCACGAAAACCGACACTTCATTCTTCGCGCCAAAGTGGACGGCGGAAGTGACATTGAGACGGAACCCCGTGTATCCACTTGGGTGTTGCACCATAAATTGTCCATTGACGAAAACGACGGCATCGCGATATACGCCGCCAAAGTCGAGCCAGACGTTCTTGCCACGACTGGAAGCGGGAATAACGAAGCTGCGGCGGTACCACGCCGGATAGACAGGCAAGTACCCGTGCCCGCCGTAGGCGCTGCGCTTCATTCGAGGATTCCTCTTTCCCCCACCGGGGGCATTGGCCGGACCGCACTCGCGGGCGCCCGTCAGGCATTCACCGCCGCCCGCCAGCAATGAGGCGTTCGGGTCCTGGGAAATATCTCCCTTAACAATATAATCGTCGGGCAGTTGGACCGGCACCCAGCCCTTGCCCGGCGCGGGACAATGCAACTGCCTGATCTGGGCGGTGGTGAGTTGTTCGACGGCCGGCCAGAGTTTGAAATCATGCAGAGGATGGAACATCCAATCGCCATCCAGCAAGCGAACGGACCGCCCAGGTGCGGACACCGGTCGCGGACGCTTCGCAGAGCGTGTCTCGGACCGGGCAATAGTCATTGAAAGAACACTAAACCCGATTCCTGCAATTGCCAGCACATACAACCACTTTCGAAACATCGAAAACATCTCCTCTCCTCGTCGGGATTCCTTCGGAGCGCTTGCCGGCTGCGAAACCACAGCCTCTCCTATCCTGCAGCGGTGCGCTGGCAGCCTTTTGAAAGAGTTTTTCAAATAGGAGCCATGCTGCGCCTCTCGAGGGACTTCCTTTCGGGTATCCGTCTGTTCGGGAAGTCCCTCAGGCACTTTCTAAAGAAGAGCCATGCCTAGTTTAGTCGGGCCATTAAAACACAAGTTTAAGGGCCATTTGCCCGATCCTCGGGCCACCGGCCCCGTTGATGGTTCCGAACCCGGAGTTGCTTACACTGCTGGACGGGTCATTGAAGTTGACGTGATTGAAAATGTTGAAAAACTCGGCGCGAAATTGCAGTCTGACGCGCTCAGTCACCGAGAAGTTCTTGAACAAACCCATATCCCACCCGAACGAACTGGGCCCTCTGAAGCTGTTCTCGCCCAAGGTTCCGAAGGTTCCCAGCGGCGGGAGGTCAAAGGCATCCGGGTTGAGGTAATTGACGCAAGGGGCCCGGTTGGCACAGGCTCCGAATTTGTCTGCAGCAAAAACCGGAACGCCTGCTACCTGAACAGCCCGGTCATTCCCCAGATTTGTCTGGGACTGGTCCTGGCCGGCCCCAATCGTGAAGGCCCCGCCCGTTTGAGCCGTCATGATGCCGGTAAGGTCCCAATTCCCGAGCACGCCTCTTTCCATCCAATTGGCGCCTGAAAGTTCCGGCAACGCCCAAACGTAGGAAACTACCAGGCGCTGGGTGTGGTCGAAACCCGACGGGCCGTAATCAAACTGATGGCGGCCGGGAAAATACCACGGCAAAGCAGAAGATGCCCCGTTGCCGATGTCGCTTATGTTGCCGCCGTCATCGAGGGCCTTGGAATACGTGTAGGCGGCGGTGAGCGTGAGATGCGTTGCCATACGCTTCTTGAGGGTGACCTCCAGGGCGTTGAAATTGCTGTTAATGTCCTGGCCGTCCATGGAAACCGATCCGTAATACGGCGCAAACAACCTTCGCGCGTCGGTTCCCAATTTGCTGCTGGGAATGTATTGCGCCGGATCCAGTTCGATATTTTCCTTGCCGTGCGTGGTCTTTGACCCGACGTAGGCAACCTCGATCATCCAATAGCGGGCAAGTTGCCGCTCAACCGCCATATCCCACTGGTAGGTTACCGGGACCAGGAATTTGGTGGAAGGATCGTAAGTGATGACAAGGTCGGGCAGCGAGAATTGGGTGTCGCTCGCGGGAGGATAAGTGAACGGAAATGGATAGTAGCCTGAATAACCCTTGAGCGGCTGACTGAAAGGTCCCGGTGGGGGTGTCAGAGCCACCTGCGGGCTGAAGGGCGAAATGTCCGCAAAGCGGTTGTTGATGACCCCCGGCGTGCGCGTGTCATAAAAGAAACCACCGCCGCCGCGAAGGCTGGTTTTACCATCGCTGGTGAGGGCATAGGCAAATCCCACCCGGGGCGCTAAATTCACGTAGTTGCCAGTGACGCCGTCAAAAGGCACGCCAGCATCCCCGGCGAAGAGCAGCCCGGGTGGCGCATTGATGAACTTCTGCGACTGCACGTGAGCGTAATAATTCGCGGGGCTGAACTGTTCCACGCGACCTTTGATTTCCCGCCAGGGCGTGTACGGTTCATAACGCAGCCCATAGTTCAGAGTCAGGCGCCGGGTAGCATGGAAACTATCATTAAAGTAGAAAGCCCAGAACGTGTCTTGGTTGTTCTTGAACTCGCCGTAACCTTGCCGGAAGTCATGAATGTATCCGAGCAGAAAACTCGCCAGACCGTAATTTGTCCCTGTGTTCGTAAAGCTGTATTGACTCTGGGCAAGGTATTGGTCGCCGAGATTCAGGTTTGCCCTGTCCACGGTGAATCCCATGTCAAGGTTGTGGCGGCCCACAACCCAGCTTACATTGTCCTCGACGTCGTAGTCGCTGGTGTTAAACGGGCCCTGGGCCCCGCCGTTGACGGAAAAGCCGCCGCTGACGCCGATATGTTGAAGCCATTTCTGCGTGGGCAGCCAAGGGAGGTGCACACCGAAATCGGCAACGCTCGGCGAGTCCGCGGCCGCGAACTTGGCGACCGGTATCGTCGAATAAGTAAAGCTGGCCTGATTCAGCAGATTGGACCGGAAGGTGTGCGTTTCCTGAATCATCACGTTCTGCACGGGCTGGTCGTAGCCCAGGCTGTAGGCCAGAAGGTTTCCGCTGGGGTTTCGCGGCTGCAGGACGATATGGTCCTTTTCATATCTGCCGGTCAGGTTGTCTTTATCTCCCAGTTTCTCATCAATCCGCAGAATGTAGTCGTCGATGTTCTGCACGGTTGGCCTGGTGTAAAAGGCTTCACCGGTTCCTCCCACCTGCGGAAGATAGTTCTCCGCCAGCTTGAGCGAGGCGGGATCGAGGGCGCTGGCCGGGATGATGTTTCCAGGAAACGCCTTCCCGGGACCAGTGGCCCCGATCGCGTAGGGCCATGGGTTCTTGATTTGCACCGCTTTGCCGACGGGATTATCGGGATTGCTGGCGCTGAGCAACGCGGAGAAATTACCCCCTAACTCAGCGGCCGTAGGCACAAACGTATGTCCGGTGCTCTGATCGTGATATCGCTCGCCCTGATAGCCGAAGAAGAAGAATGTGCGATCGTGGCCGTTATACACGTGGGGAATGATGACCGGACCGCCAATCGTGCCCCCAAATTGATTTCGTTTGATCAGGTCCCGGTCCGGCGAAAAGAAATTCCGGGCGTTAAACACCGGGTTTCGAACGAAAGCAAACAGGTCGCCATGAAACTGGTTCGTCCCACCTTTGGTGACCACAGTGGCGACGCCCCCGGC
>JAJYJL010000832.1 GCA_021789565.1 Acidobacteriota bacterium | reverse complement strand
GCAGAGCGATGCCTGGGAGATTGATGCCCTGGTGTGCTCCCATCTCCCCACCATTCACCACTCTGCACTGCACTTCAGTCCCCTTTACGCTTTCCACTCGCAGTTCGATGAGGCCGTCGGAAAGGAGAATGCTATTGCCCGGGCTCACTTCGCGGGGAAGGCGCTGGAAAGTGGTTGAAATGTAGCGGTCATTGCAAGGGACGGACCTGGTTGTAATCGTTACGAGAGCACCGTCTTTCAATGTGATGCGCTTGCCGCCTTCGAGCGACCCGGTACGAATTTTCGGACCCTGAAGGTCCTGCATAACGGCCACAGCCTTTCCGCATGTGGCAGCCGCACCTCGGAGCATTCGGAGGCGACGGGCATGTTCTGGATGCGATCCGTGAGAAAAGTTAAGGCGCGCAACATCCATCCCGGCATTCAGGAGGGCGGAAAGCACTTCAACGTTGTCGGTTGCCGGACCAAGCGTGCATACGATCTTGGCCCGGCGCCGATCTGCAATCGCGGGTGAAGACTTCAGAAGCATGTTCATAGCTGTAGTATATCGGCTGCTGCTGTTGGGGAAAAGAAAACGGGGTGACGGGCGGTATTGGGAACTTTCTTAGGTAATTTCGTCCGCCGAGCCTTGCTGGATTCTGTGTCTATTGTTCGCGAGACGGCTGGGCGAGGCATTCGGGAAGTTACCGGTTGGATTGAACCGCATAGAAAATCAGGGCCGATAGGCTCCCCTGCATCGGTCGAGCCTGTCAATTCTGTGGCAGTGTTTGTGTGTGGAACCAGTTAGAGAGTGAGAAGATAATCCGATGCGCTGATGTCCCTGAATCGAGTTGAGCTTACCCGCATGCCCACGACATTCCCAAAAAACCGAAGGATCGAAGTAAGGCGAAGGATCGGCGTCTTCTCGTCGAATTTCAGCAAATGCCGGACACGCAGCAAAAGGTACGTCAGGTGAAAGTAAGAGATTAGAAGGCGGTCCTGAGGCGTGTACCGGTGATTCTCATTTCCAGCGTTTTTCAGCAGGTAACTCAGTGCCAAGAAGTCACATTTTAACATCATGCAAAACCGGGCATAATCGACGGGCGCATCGAATTCTTCCACAGCCTTTCGAACAGAAGGGAACTCCAGGCGGTTTGCATTGACGATGGGCAGGAAGTAATCACGGTCAAATTCCTGCTGAAGGATCTTCAGGCAAATTGTCTGAAGATAAAAGAAGAACATGGCGACCGACAATGTCAAAATTAAGGCAGCAAGAAACATGAGACGCCTCAATTAAAAGTGAGAAATGTTCCCTCTCGCAAAGGCGGGGATTTTCTCAACCCTGCCGCGAGGCACTCTCGCCACACCGGGAACCCTGGAGATGGCGTAGAACCAGGTCAGGATCATCCCCACATCACACAGGGGAACGAGATAGACTCCGACAACGTGTGATATCTCGGCTCCCCGTGCCAAATAGAAAAAAGCCAACCCCGCAGCGGGGCCGGCGAATTCGATGCCCAGACCACAAACGAGCATTCCCAGCCGCTCGTCGGCGATCTCCATTTTCAAGGTCATCAAGTACAGGAGGGTGGTCAGGACCAAGCTGGCAAAGTACAAATTCTGAGAGAACTCAACGATGAAAAACGAAAATATCTTGTCTTTGTGGCTGGCCAGCGAGAGATAGGATATCACCGCGATCGCGACGAGAACCGTCCCGAGCAACAATCTCACAAATTGCCACATTTCCGCGTTCTGGGAGCAGGCACGACGGAAAAAGGATGCCACTAAAACGAATGCAGCCAGTACGAGCAGTAGGTCGGTTGTCCAGTAACAATTCCAGTATTGCGCTGAAGCAAGACCATACCAATGCAGTGTGTATAACCGGGCACCGCTCACACTGAGCGACATCCCAAGGTAGAACACCAACTCCCAGAGCGGTTTGGCGTGGCCACGCAGAAGCAGATACAGAAGCAACCCTGCCTCTAGGATATACCCGGCGTAGCTCAAAACATCACTTGTGATAACACCGCTCATAAGCAGCCTGTGAGAGAGCACCTTAGTCTTGGTGGCTTCACCAGGCTGCTTGAACCATCCAGGCTTCAATTACCGAATGCCTGGCGGAAGCGGCATAGGCGATGGGCCAATTGCCACCGACGATCCCGGTGGAAGCGGCATAGGCGATGGGCCAATTGCCACCGACGATCCCGGTGGAAGCGGCATAGGCGATGGGCCAATTGCTACCGACGAACCCGGCGGAAGCGGCATAGGCGATGGACCAATTGCTACCAAAGCCACCGCACTATTTGTCGTGCCTGCATTCGCTGCAATTACCTTCCGCAGGGACACGCTCGCCAGCACAACCAAAACAGCCAACACTAAGGTCAGGATGTAGTTTCTCATCAGACTCTCCTCCAGGTGAATTTTTAGGTTCAAAAAATTCCCGCAACGGAAGAGAGCCTATCTAACTATGCCTCCTAAGTCAATAGGTAACTTCTAAACCACCGTTATCAATTGTGCCACAACTGTGTAGCAAGTCAAGAAAAAATACGTCAAGCTTTCTTTAAACCAAGTTATTACTCAACTGAGAAACATGTGCCGATCCTTGGGCAAAATCTAATTAACATATTTACTTTCTGGTAGTTATGGTTGGATCTTGATTATTCCAGTGGAGTCAGCGACTGTTCTATATGTTTAATCGGGTGCGTCCCAAGCACAATTAACATGAGAAGAAGCCTACTTCATGAGCCATGATTTTTAATGTTTTTTTAGTATTCTGCAGGTCTCACGACGTTCCCTGCCGGGATTTCTGGCACATCGTGACAGGAAATGAAACCCGATCCCATTACATGATCGCTATTATTGATGTTCGCTGGATTCCTGACATCCGGGGAAACTTGTGAAGTAGACTTGGCCGGTCCACCCCATTTCTTTCATTCCGACCTCCGATGAGAAATAAGCGCCGGCAACCCAACCCTTGATGTTCTCAAAGTGATCGCGCATAGTGGCCTGCAGAGGCTGGCCTTCGGCCGCCTGCCCGTGTCCTGCCATGGAGGCGGAAGTGAGGATTTCGTTTTGCTGGGTTTCCGAGAGGTCCTTAAAAGGATGGGAAAAGCGCCTGAGGGATTCCGCTTCAAAGGCTGAGAGTGACGCGATGAACTTTTTCTGCGTTTCCTGGGTGTCCACTGAAAGCAGCAGGTCAATGAAGCGGTTGACCTGAGCTTCCGATGAGCCGGGGATAATAAGTTCGGCCATCACCGCCAAGGTATCACTCTGATGCTGATCGAGGAATGCCGGAGCCCAATTGGCTTTCGCGGCCTTGGCGCCGGTTTCGGCTGCCACACCCTGGTTCACAAGGGGCTTGCCCGCTGGATGTCCCTCGGCAATGGCAGGGAGTGCAAATCCGGCGCCGCCCGCCATCACTAATCGGCGCACCATTTGACGCCGATTGATTCCACTCTCTGGATTAGGGTGGTTGCCGGAAACGGCGGGATCCTGGTTCTTGTTGTTCATGTGCGCCCCTTCAGCGTGATTCAGGCTCGATGAACTTGGCCTCAACCCCTGAATCTACGAGGGCTTCATGCTAACACTGAAACGCGGTTACGCACAACCTTTTGCGGGAAAGTTGCAATCAGAGCTATTGTTGACGTTTGTTCCCTTGGTTGTTACGATCATTCGTCTTCAGGGGCGAGATGCGTCTGTGCCTTTCCTTGAGACAGTCGCGGATCGTTGCGGAGTGTGATCGTCGCAATCCGGACACCATTCCTGTTTCTTCGCGGATTCGGCGATCGTGGAGGCGAAGGCGTCAGGAAAGTTGCAGGCCAAATCGAACGACAAGACGGATTGCATTTGAAAAAGGAGACGTTCGGTGAGCGGAAATAGCCAAAGAATCTATGATGTGCTTGTAGTGGGCTCCGGCGCGTCCGGCGGATGGGCGGCAAAGAGGCTTTCCGAGGCGGGCCTGAAAGTTGCCTTAGTCGATGCCGGAAGGCAACAGGTGGACACGAACTTCACGGAGCACGAGCCGAAATTCAAATTGAAGTACAGAAACATGGCTCCGGAGGTGATTCGAAGGACACGTCCCCGCCAGAAAGATTGCTATGCCTGCATGGAATATAACTACGACTGGTTCTGCAACGACCTGGACGAGCCTTACACCACTGACAAGGATATGCCGTTCAGCTGGCAGGGTCGACTGCGGGTAACCGGGGGCCGCACTAACGTCTGGGGACGGCAGTCCTATAGGTTAAGCGATCTGGACTTTAAAGCAGCTTCCCACGACGGTTATGGTGAGAATTGGCCGCTCAGTTATAAAGACCTTGCTCCTTATTACGATACCGTCGAAGAGTACGTCGGAATCACCGGAATTCCTGAAAGCGTCTACGAGCTTCCGGACGGGAAGTTTCAGCCGCCCATGGGGCTGACGTGCGCGGAAACCCTGCTGCGGGAGCAAGTGAAGAAGAAGCTGGGCCGGACGGTCACGCTGGGCCGCTCAGCCAATCTGACGAAACCGACAAACGGGCGCGCTCCGTGCCACTATTGCGGTCCGTGCGAGCGCGGCTGCGTCACGCATTCCTACTTCAACTCTTTCTTCACCACGGTGGCGGACGCCAAAAAGTCCGGGAACTGCACTCACATCCCCAACGCCATGGTTTACAAGGTCCTGATGGACCCGGACCGTAACCGTG
>JAJYJL010000831.1 GCA_021789565.1 Acidobacteriota bacterium | reverse complement strand
TAACGCGAGCCTCGGGCCTTGATCCGGAAACTACTTTGAAAGCCGTCTCGAGCGGGGCCGCCTCATCCTGGATGCTGTCCAATCTCGGACCGCTTATCCTAAAAGGAGACTTTTCTCCAGGGTTCAGTGTCCGGCTGCAGTTTAAGGATTTGAGACTGTTAAAGGAATGGATTGCAGAACTGGGAGGAGACTTTCCGGCCGCGTCGCTGGTTCATTCATTGTTCCAGAAAGCGATGGAAATGGGCTTGGAGGAACAAGGCAATCAGGGTCTTTTTAACGTCTGGCCTTCGCCCTAAACAGCCTGCCTACTGTTCGGGTACTGGAGATTTCACCTGCTCTGGATGATTCCTGAATGCTGCCTGCAGGTGTCCTCTCTGGGTTGGGGCTGGCGCTATCCCTTAGAACGCGATGGCGCTGCCTGAAACCCACCTCTTCGGTTGCGGCGGAAGGCGGCGCAAAGTGTCGGCATTGTGCCAGGCCGTGACGCTCCCGGCTGTCGCGCGGCTGGATTGGGTTGGGATGATCACCCCTGCGCCGGGCCACGAATAACAAACGCCATTGCGTCGAATGAAGGAATGCTGGTAATCTATGTGGACTAAATGGAAACGCCATGCATGAAAGACCCGGGGTAGCGGCCTGAAGGCCGGCCGGGTGGCGGCTGTTTCTATCTTTAGAAGAGTTAACTTGACAGACGAGCGCTGTTGAAATAAATTCGGCAAATCGCGAGCCCAATATTCCTTATAGTTGAGGCTCAGCAGCAGAGGAGATGACAACGATGATGACCAAATCGAAGATTGTGGCTCACCTGGCGGACAAGGCCGGGTTGCAAAAAAAGCAGGCGGCGGCCGTTTTGGAAGAACTGGCAGCGTTGGCGGAGAAGGAAACCAAGAGCAGCGGCCAGTTTGTTGTTCCCGGCCTGGGGAAGGCCGTGAAGGCGCACCGGAAAGCAAGGACAGGCCGGAACCCTCAAACCGGTGCAGCTATTAAGATTCCGGCCAGGACTGTGGTGAAGTTCCGCCTCGCCAAGGCGTTTAAAGACGCTGTTGTACCCCCGAAAAAGAAGCAATAGCCGAGAGCACGTTCTGCCTGAAGGATACGGCCAAAATGGTAACGTCGGCCAGTCTGCGGTGTTGCTCAGTCGGCAGATTTTGATGGAAAGACGAAGGGCCGGTCCCGGGGGATTTCTTTTGGAGTAGCAATCCCCTGGGCTACCTTGAGAAGGTCCGGTCTCCGTCAGGTAACACTCATGCAGCAGATATCATCGGGAAGGAGATTGCGCGCCTGTCGGCCAGCCATCAGGTGCTGATATTTCCTATCTTAACTTGTGATGGACAGAGAGCGCTGCCCGGTTTGCTATGGTCGCCGCTCTGACGAAGTGCGTGTAGGGCTGGTCGTGAATATTCACCAGGCCGTAATTTGAGTTCTCGCCGTCGAAGCGTCCTTCCTTCGGTTCATCACACCACTCGAACCAGTGGTAACCCACCGCCTCTGGCAGGCTTTCCAGCCATTCCACGTAATTCGTATAAGCGCGGGCGCGCGCAGCTTGGTCCGGCACTTTGGGTCCTGCGCCCTGGGTGTTGGGAAGTCCGGAATCTTCAGCGCGAAAAGCAAATTCAGCCACCAGCACCGGGCGTTGTGCCAGCTTGTAAATGTGCTCCACCGCCGGGCGCGGATCGAACTTGTAGATGTCCACCGATACGACGTCGGCAATGTGCGAAGCGCGCAGCACCGGGTCGGGCGGCACCCCGGCAAACTTGGCACCCAGGTAGAGATGGTTGGGGTCGGCCGCGTGGATGGCTTCGGCGCACACCCTGAAGTAACGCCGCGCGACCCTGCTGAGAAATTCTGAATTGTCGGCACGGAATGCTTCTGTTGCGGCTTCGGAGGGAAGATTTGCAAAACTCTTGGCGTGGACGCTCCAGGCCTGGTTGAGTTTCCGAATCCGGCCTGAATATCTTTCCTTCAGAAAATCGATAGCGTGGCGCCTGCCCGGCGAGCCGGATGGGAAATTCAGGTACATCGCCAGCATGTTTCGTTTGTCGCGCCAGTCGGGCCCCCAGCGTAGTTCATTATCGCTGAAGTAGCCGATCAATTTAGGATCGTGAGCACGAGGCGCACACTGTTTCTCTGCAATCCTCCGCGCCGTCCTTTCGAAGCGCCGGCTGTAAACATCCACGGCAGTCCCTTTTAACCAGTTGGCGCCGGAATGTGCAGCGATGTCGAGAATCACCGTGTAGGGTATGCTGCGGCCCCAAAGGACCGGGTCAGACCACGATCCGATGGTATTGAATCCCCAAAGGCTCAGCCGCTTGAGTTCGGCCTCGGCCCAGGCGTCCTTACTGGGATAAAACTTCGAGATATTTTCGAAGTAGGGATGCTGTGTGGTTCCATGGATTTCATCGCCGTGGTAGGAGATGTTGTTGACGCCGACGGAAATTGCAAGCTGGCCGCCGGGTGTGACAAACCACCACACGCCAGACCGTTGCTCAACGCGGAAATAATTTCCTGCAGCACGGAGTGACGTCAGTCCAGAACACAGACAGAGCAATGAGACCGCGAGGGTCACAATTTTCTGTTTCATCCGCTCGACCTCCGCTCAGACAGATTCTTTCTGGAAAAGAATAATGTCCGGGTTCCCTTAGCGGCCCGGAACGCCGTCCGGCTCGAGTGCCGCTTCGATCGCCAGAGCAGCGGCGCCCACCACTCCAGAGGCGTCCGCTACCTGTGCCTTGACTGTCGGAACTTCCCGCCGCACCAAGTACCGTGTTCGCCAGCCAATTTCCTGTTGAACGGTTTTGAACAGGAAATCGCCGGCCTGGGTGATTTGTCCGCCCAGGATGACAATTTCCGGATCAAGCACGTGGACCAGTCCGGCAATGGCGCTGCCCAGGATACGGGTGGCGCGTTCCACGACGATTCGCGCAACCTCGTCACCCTTTCGGGCGCATTCAAAGATGTCATTGCAACTGGGCGGGTGTGATTTCATTTCCAGAAGCTGAGTCTTGACTCCGCGATGGATGGCGGCAAAAGCTTCAGCCTCAATGGCGCGCGCGGAAAAGACCGTTTCCAGACAACCGCGGTTCCCGCAGATACACAGGCCGCCGTCCGGATCAACGGTGATGTGTCCCATGTGGCCGGCCACGCCGCCGGCCCCGCGGAGGATCTTTCCGTTCGAAAGGATAGCGCCGCCGACGCCGGTGCCGAGCGTCAGCATAATGGCGTTTTTCCGGCCTCGTGCGGCTCCCCAGACGTGTTCTCCTACCAGAGCCACCCGGGCGTCATTATCGGCCGCAACTGGGCAGGGAACCGGCAGCATGGGCGTGACGATTTCGGAAAGTCTGCGCCCTTCGAGATAATTTAACTCTCCCGGCAGCGCAAGCACTTCCGTCGTATGGGGATCGATGATGCCTTTACAGCCAACGCCAACGCCCCGGATGTTCGCATCCTTCAGGCGGAACTTTTCCGTGAACATCCGGAGCGTCTGCTGAAGGTCAGTTAATGTCTTGGGCGTAGCGGCCCGTTGGGATGCTATGATATCGCCTTCACCGTTTACCAGCGCTGCCTTGATTTCGGTGCCACCGACATCCAGGCCAAGAATGCTCCAGGTGGGGCGGCTTTTCGGATCGATCGACATGGTGGTACTTTCATAGTCGAACGGCGGCGCGTTGTCAACATCGGATTGGCGCGGACGATATGGCCGGCCACGAAACCGGCGAACTTTGAAATTGAACGGTCGCACCGGGTTGAATCCGCAACAGATGGTTTGATAGGGGCGTTGAACAACATGAGTGCTTCAGAACAATACTTTGACAAAACACTTCAGATCCTCAAGGAACTTCGCGAGCACGAACTGCCTGCGATCTCGAAGGCGGCGGAAATCTGTGCCCGGTCCATCGCGGAAGGCGGGCTGGTGTTTCTGTTTGGCAATGGCCATTCGCGCATGATCTGCGAGGAGATGACGCCGCGACAGGGATGCTTTCCGGGCTTTGTCGCTCTGGTTGAGCAGTCGCTTTCAAACCATGCTGCGATTGTCGGCGCTAACGGCCTGCGGCCGCCACTCTATCTGGAAAAGTACGAGGGTTACGCGGAACAGATCCTCAACGGGTTTCACTTTGGCCCGCACGACGTTTTCATCGTCATTTCAACCAGCGGAATCCGGCCCGTGGCGGTGGAGATGGCCGCAGGCGCGCAGAAGCGCGGACTGCCGGTGATCGCCATCGTCTCGCGCAGCCACTCGGAGCAATCGAAGCCTGCGCATTCGTCGGGCAAGAAGCTCATTGATTTTGCGGATGTCGTGATCGACAATCATTGTCCGCCGGGAGATTGTGTTCTTGAACTGCCTGGCCTGGAATGGCGCACCGGGCCCACGTCAACTGTGACAGGCGCGGCCGTCGTCAACATGTTGCGTTGCGAAGTGGCCGAGCGGCTGCTGGCCCGCGGTATCAAGCCGGAGCTGCTTCCCAGCCATCAGCTTGTGGGCAACACCAGCGCCGAAGAGCAGTTGGAACGGTTCTACGAAGCTTACCGAAGGAGCCTTCGCCACCTTTATGAATAATGTCCGCATTGCCATGCTCGGCTCGGGGTTTGTTGCTGATTTCTATCTGCAGGGTCTGGCCAATGTCAACGGGCAGCAGGTGGTGGTCAATTTTTCTCGCACGACGCGGC
>JAJYJL010000830.1 GCA_021789565.1 Acidobacteriota bacterium | reverse complement strand
CGATAGGCCAGAAGCTTCCGCTGAATTTCATGAAGCAATTGGTCCGCCTCAGGCCCGGGATTGACGATGCCATGTGCCTCACGCCCGCGCTCGTTCAGGTAAATCTGTCCCAGGCCGAGAGCATAGGCCCGGGTGTGGTTCCAGTCCACGTTCGGGAAAAAACTCCCCTGCCCGAACAGGTCCGCTAAGGTATAACTCTTCCTGCCAGCGGTGGGATCCTTGAGCGCCATGTAACCATTCTTCACCAGCCAGGTATTTGTGTTGAATCCCCATCTCCATGTGTGAAAGCCGTGGTCCGAAACGATGATGAGGGTTGCGCCAGGTTTCATGGCCTTGAGAACCTGGCCGACGATTTCGTCCATATGCTCGTACGCCTGAAGGATAGCGTCACCGTACCTCCTGGCCTCTTCAGGGTCATAGCGCGGATGCTGCGGGTCGATCAGCCGAAAGAACATGTGCTGAATGCTGTCCGTAAATGTAAAAATCGACACCATAAGGGACGGGGGGTTGTCCCGGAGCTCGTCCAGCGTCATGTCTTCGAGCTTCTTTGACGTCCGCCAGCAATCCTGGAGAAAAACGCCGTCGCTGATGCGCTCTTCGTTGAGCGCCCAGGTGTCATGCCACCAACCAAGGGTCTTGTAGATCCCGTAGGTCTGCGCGAGTTGAGCCGAGAACTCGGCCGGGTAGGATATGGGCAGAATCGGATGGGCCGGGTCTATGTTAAGAGGCGACATATAAACCCGCAGGTCGGGCGAAGTCTCCATGACATAAAAGCGGGACACAGCATCAACTGAAAGAAACGGAGTGACAGGGAATTTGGATCGAAACCAGTTGCTCCACTGCAGATCTCCTACGGTTTCCGTGTTGTCGCCGAATTGGATGGTGACTTTGTTCCCCACGGGATTGACCGTGAACTCAATGGGAAGAGAAATTCGGCGGAACTGTTTCGCCGTTGGATCAACGGGGCCGTCAACCGCCGTGCCGGCGCGATTGTCTTTGAGCGTCAGCCGGACCAGCCTCCCACCGAATTCGGTGTCCCCCACGTCCCATGGTGTCAAATCTGTGCCAAAGTAAAAGAACGTTCCCCACGTGCCGCGAACATCAGGAACGCCAAGCCCTGCAAGGAGTTCCCCGCCGGGAACCTTGGTGGGTGGAAACTCAAGCGGCATCCGGAGCACAGTTACCTTGTAGCCGGCGTCTGCGGCCGCCGCATAGAATGGCGTGCCATGGCGCTCGTTGATTACCTCCGGCGGCCGAACGGGAATGAGACCAAAAATAAATCGAGGTCTTCGCTTTTCAACCAGTGCAAGCTGAGGAAGGTAAGTTTTAGGATCACGCTTGAGGAAATCGAAGATCCCAGTCCCACCCGGATTGAGACCGGTTGCAAAGGATGCCCACGCGACAGGCGACTCCGGCGGGTTGGTTGTGCCAAGAGGTTTAAAGCTGCCGGCATCGGCAAGGCGAGCGAGGTTCGGAAGCTTGCCTGCCGCTAGATACCTGGAAATCAGGGTGGGATCGGCGCCGTCGAATCCCAATACCACAACTTGCGTGGTGACTGGACGCGTTATCACGTGCTTGCAGGCAGCTACGCACCCTGCGAGCATCACTACACTCGCGAACCCTACCCAGGCACCGGCTTTCATCTCTGAGTTCCTTTTATCATAAAGGGAAAAAGGACCAAAGAAAAATACCCCAAAATGGCCGATTGACCAATGGAGCTTGCGCGCACTTGCCTTTGTAAGTTTACTGGGACTGCAAGAGCATCAGGTGCTCCGTGCGCGTCCCCTTGAGGTCTCAAACAACCAAACCGCACTCGGAACAGGCATTCCCCGAAGGCATGGAGGGTTCAACTTTGTCGGCATTCGAGTCGGGCGATGATCGGAACTCCTGGTGAGCCCCTGGATACCTGCCACTGCTTAAAGCCGCTACCTGGCGGACCATGAATCCCGGGGCAGGCCATCTCGCGATAGCACCCATTCAGGACAGCAAAAGCCCGACATAAAGACTCACACCGCGGTTCACGTCAGCTCCCGCCGCCCCGCAAGCCACCAGCAGCGGATTGGCGCTGCCACAGAGGTCATCGATTCCCAGTTTTTCAAAGACGGCCCCAGTTTGTGGTTTCTGCAGAGAAACCTCGGTGACTGTCCTTTGAGCGTTGATGCCCGTTAATCAGGATTACAAAGTAGAGTGAAGACAAATATTGTAGCGGCGGCCTGGGGCCGCCGGTTTTTCAGCGCTCCTAGAGTGCCGCTACAGAAGATTAATGTCGCCCTATCTTGTAATCCTCGCTAATCCTCCTTCAGTGGTTCATTCCAGCGAATGATTACTACGGGCCGCCAGGGCCCGCAAAGCGTCCGTCCACAACGTTCGTTCCGCGGCACGTGAGCGGGATGAACCTATGACTAAAGTCACGGAAACGACGCGGCACTTCCGATTTAATGGTGGTACGCGTTCCGCGTGATGAATGCACTCAGGGGGATATTTGATGGCCACGAATAACCTTGAAGAAGCCCGGTTGCCTGAAGAGTGGATTCGCGCCTATGAGCGCGACGCCGAGGCGAGGCCGGATTACGGAGACCCTGCTTGGGAAAGAAAAGCTGCCAGAGCGCTTGCTGCCTTCATTCTCTCCGGAGTATTCTTCCTGGCCCTTCCGGGCACCTTCCTGGGCGTTTGGAATCTGCTTGAGATCTCAGCACACCATGCCAACACAGCCGCCAGCACGGCTTGGATTCAGGCGCATGGTCATGCTCAATTATTCGGGTGGGTGGGCAGCTTCATGCTTGGCATTTCACTCTACATTCTTCCCAAATTCCGTGGACACCCACTGAAATCCTTTGGGCTGATCTGGAGCATCTGGGGGTTGTGGACGGCTGGCGTGGCCCTGCGCTGGTGGGTTGGCATTGAAGGAATGGCATGGCGGTTCGGGCTGCCTGCTTCTGCGGTCCTGGAACTCGCGGCCTATGCGCTGACCCAGTGGGTTCTAGTTTTCAACGAATCAGGCAAGAAAAAGGGAAGCCCTGACGACCTGGGCTCGTGGCTTGGTATTTGGGGATTTGCATCTTTAGGCGTGGCCCTTATTTTGAATCTGGGCCTTTCCATCTGGCTCGCGTTCGATGGTCGCTCGCCTGTTTTCCCGCCGGAATGGGACCGCACTTTTCTGACCCTGATGGTGTGGGGATTTGCAGCGGTGATGGCGTGGGGTTTCAGCACGAAATTCGTAACGATTTTTCTTGGTCTCAACCCTCCTCATCATCACGCGGCCAGACAATTCGGCATCGGTATCGTCGCGCTTCTGATATTATCCCTGGCGCGCCAGTACTTTTTGGCCGACCTGCTCGTCCTGGCGCTTTCGATTTACGCGATCTGGGCATTGCGCGTTTTTCTTAAGCCGATGCGCCCCGCAAAGGTGGCAGGAGCTTACCGGCATTATCCCGCTTTTATTCGTCTTGCCTATGCGTGGCTTGTTGCCGGAGCGGCGCTGGGAGTTGCTGCTGATCTCGTGCCGCGCGCTACCGGCCTGGGCGGTGCGTCCCGCCACGCCGTTACGGTGGGGTTTATCGCCCTATTGATATTGGCGATCGGACCTCGAATGTTGCCCTCGTTCCTCAACGGTCGCGAACTTTATAGCACGCGATGGATGGGAGCGAGCCTTTGGCTTTTGAGCGCCGGCTGTCTCTTGAGGGTATCGAGCGAAGCCATCGCCTATTCACTCGGTGGAACCGCCTGGAACCTGCTGCCGGTTTCAGCGTACCTTGAACTCGCGGGCATCCTCGCCTTCGTGGGCAATATGGTTGCGACACTATTCCAGCCGCTGCCGGCCTGGTTTGCGGCGCGCGACATCAGCGCGGAACTGCCTTTGTACTGGTACGTCACCAGCTTCCCCAAAACGAGATCTGTGCTGATTCGAGCAGGGCTGAAGACGCTCTCCGAAACAAAGAGCGCGCCGCACTCTCTAAGCCTTGCGGAGGCAGCCGCTGCCGACCACGCGGACTTGAATCATCTTGTGGCTGAGTTGAAAGCTTTCTTCAGCGAGCGCCAGCCGCGACGCGTGGGGAGGGGTCAACAGCGGTGAGCGAATTGTTCGTTGGGACTTCGCGAGGCTGGATTTCCCATGCCGAACTGCCATGAAGATTCTTTCTCTTGTTATCGCCATTTACACGCCTGTGATGCTCTTGATTCATTTGTCTACCGGCAAGATTCTTGAGGCATGGAACGAGCATCCGGATTCGTGGATCAGCCGGTCGTTTCCTCCGCGGCGTGCCTTGCGAGTCGAGGGCGTGTTCTGGCTGCTTGCTCTAATCTCATGGGTTTTGTGGCAATCCCTCCTCTGGAAGGTTTTGGTTGTTCTATTTGCTGCGATTCATCTGGGCATCTGGGCTGCCGACGAGTCCCGAGCCAACGGGAAGAATGTGGCAACTTTCAAGGTATCGGCCATCATGAAGCGAGTCATTGTAGTTTTCGACATGGCTGAGGCGGTTGTGCTGGCAGGGATCGGTATTGTCGCCATACTGTATTTGAGTCATGCCGGGTGAAGAATGAATTCCGCGTGCAGGAAGATTTTACGCGATGTATCAAAAAGGGACACAAATCAGATACGAGAAAATTTTGAATTATACATCTTATGCAGAATCAATAAGATAGGATTTTAAAAATAAGGAAACTGAAAA
>JAJYJL010000829.1 GCA_021789565.1 Acidobacteriota bacterium | reverse complement strand
AACGTTTGGCCGCCTTGGCACGCCGCAGGCTGCCCGGGTCCGGCCACCCCTGAACGGACCGATCATGCGCCAGCGCATCTCCTGATACATGCTCAGCGGAAATTGTTGTGCCCGTGCCGCGGGAGCAGGCAACAAGACAAAGGCAAGGGCAAAATTTGTCAGGATAAGCTGGCGTATTCGAAACATGACGGACCTCCCCGAATAAACTGGCAGAACCATCGAGCATAATTCAAATGGGTCGAAAGGGAGAAAGAATACCGACGGGTTAACCTGCTAAGCAGAACATGCTCTCACAGCTTCTCGTCGTCGGGTGGCAGATGGCAGGTCATGCGGTAGATGGTGTTGCGGCTGATCCCCAGAATATCGGCCGCCTGCGACTTGTTGTAGTCCGTCACCTTCAACACGTAGGCAAGGTAACGCCTGCCAAGTTCTTCGAGTGACGGCAACCCGGCAAACAGGGCCTCAATGCTCGTACGATCCTCACGGCCAACACAAAGTTTGGCAGGCAGGTCTGCGAGTGTGATCACCCCGGAGCGATTCAGTGCCGCAATCGATTCCAGCGTGTTCAAGAGTTCGCGCACATTCCCAGGCCAGGAATAAGCAACCAGCGCGGACAGAGCGTCAGGAGAAATGGTCAGGGCGCGTCCGCCTTCAGCACCCATTTTCTGCAGGAAATGGGCAATCAGCAACGGGATGTCTTCCTCGCGCTCGCGCAAAGGCGGAAGATCAATCTCAATGACGCGCAGCCGGTAAAAAAGGTCTTCGCGGAATTTCCCCTCAACCACCAGGTCTGCCAGGTTGCGGTTTGAAGCCGCGATCATCCGGACATCAATCCGGACCGACTGATTTGATCCCACCGGCCGCACTTCCTGAGCTTCCAGCGTGCGCAACAGCTTCACCTGAAGGGCGGGACTCATCTCCGAAACTTCGTCGAGGAACACCGTGCCGCCGTTTGCATCCTCAAAGATGCCAATCTTGTTCACGGTGGCCCCTGTAAAGGAACCTCGCACATGTCCAAACAGTTCGGATTCCAGGAGCGACTCCGTAAAGGCTCCGCAGTTCACCGCCATGAATCGCTGCCGGGCCCTGGGTCCATTGGCGTGGATCGCGCGAGCCACAAGTTCTTTGCCGGTCCCGCTCTCTCCCGTGATAAGGACCGTAGCGCGGGAATCAGCAACCATACCGATCTTCTTGTAGACTTCCAGCATGGCAGGACTTCGGCCCACCAGAGAGGAAAGTGGCGCCGGGGCATTAACGGCAGGAACCATGTTGCGTGTTTCGCGCACCAGGGTACGATTTTCCAGGGCACGCTGGACGCGGTTCAGCACGTCTTCAATTTTAAAGGGCTTTGAAAGGTAATCGAACGCGCCCGTTTTGACAGCTTCAATGGCCGTCTCCATAGACCCGAAGGCCGTGATCAGAATAACTTCTGAATCCGGTTGAATCGACTTGAATGCGCGCAGCACGTCGAGGCCATTCAGTTCCGGGCCCAATCGGATGTCGCTGAGGATGACGTCAAAGTGGGCCGTCTTGCCCGCCGCAAGGGCCTCCTGAGCTCCAGACGCTGCGACCACATGGTACCCTTCCGCGTCTAAAACCTCGGAAAGCAAGTCTCGAGTGTCCGCGTCGTCATCGACGACGAGAATTCTTGCGTTTCGGTTTCCCATAAAATCCTGAATTGGTAAACAACTGCGGCAGTCTTGCTATGCCGGTGATCCAACTTTGGAACCGTGAGGCGCTCCTGCCCGCGCTTGAATCTGTTCGCGGCAGTCCACCGGAAAAATGATAGTGAATCGCGTGCCGCGTCCGGGCTCACTCTCAGCCCGGATCGTTCCGCGGTGCTGGCGAATAATTTGATCAGATATAGCGAGTCCCAAGCCGGCTCCTGTCCCCAGCCTCTTGGTTGTGAACATGGGCTCGAAGATACGCTGCAAGGTTTCCTGCGTAATCCCAACACCCGTATCTTCCACCTCAATGACCACTGCCTTCTCCTGCTCAGAAGCCGGAAAGCTCGTTCGGGTCGTCAGGACCCCGCCGGTGGGCATGGCATCCATACTGTTGTTGATCAAGTTCAAAAACACCTGCTGAAGGTAACCCGGATCTGCATAGACCGGAGGACAATCGTGGGCCCAGCTCTTCACCACACGGATGTGACGGTGCTGGAGAGCGGGAGAAGAAAGCGTGAGAGAATCCTCAAGAAGCTGGGCGACGTCGACCTTTTCCAGCCGAAGATCAAACTGGCGAGTCCACGAAAGCAATTGTTTTACGCTGCGGACAATGCTGTCAATCTGCCGCTCGATGATTTCAAGCCGGCGAGCGCCCGCCGTACCTCCAACTCCCTGCCGAGCCAGCAATTGAACGTGGCCGGAAATCGAATTCAACGGCGTACCGATTTCGTGGGCCAGTCCGGCCGCCAGTTGTCCGGCGATTGCCAGCCGCTCGGAACGTGCCAGAGTCTTTTGTGTTTCAAACAGCTCCTCGTTGATGCCTTTTAATTCCTCGTTTCGCCGCTCAAGCTCCGCCGTAGCATCCTGTACCTTTTGCCCAAGTTCAGCGTTAAAACTCTCAACCCGCGCCAGCATGCGGTTCAGGCGTTCAGCCAGTTGCCCAATCTCATCGTGGCTGCGCACGCGAGCCCGCGCGTGCAACGATTTCCCTTCCGCCGAATCGATCACCCTGATCATCTCTTTGACGGGCTTGCGGATGCTGCGCAGGAAAAAAGCATGAATCACCAGGATTAGAAATACCAGCCCGGCCAACGTTACCAGAAGGTTGCGGAACACCAGCCGCTCGGTTATCACACTCAGGTGCAATTTAGAAACTTTAAGGTTGAGACAGGCAACCGAATGGTCGTCTTGGTGGATGGTTGTCCCCATGATCCAGTAGTTCCCATCCGGCGTGTCGATCGTGATCTGGTCCGGGTCAGCTTGCTGGAAGTCGTTGTAGTTCTGAATATCCCGGGTGTGGTCAAGTTCGAGAACCTGCCCTTTGGGATCCGTCGTAACAAGAAGACGATGCTGCGGCACGTGGGTAAAAACATCAGCCTGGGTAATGCTGGGGAAATCATGCTCCAACTGGCGAAGGCCCCGCATCAGGGCCGTAGGATTGTCAAGAGCGTGCTCGTCCACCAGTTGCTGGGCAATCGACCGCGCCTGCGCCAGAGCCTTGCGATAGGTATCTTCCTCCACCAGTTGGCGGGTGAGGAGCATGGCAATATAGGTAGATACCGCGACAACGGAGATAACCGCCACCGCGATGATGAGCACGATCTTGCCCTGTAACCCAAGCCGGCGAAGCGTCATGTGGTTTCACCTGCGGATTCTAACACCGAGCCACCCCACAAGGAAACATCTGTAGAACAGAACTGGTAACATAGTGGAAGCGGAAGAGTTATCGATTGCATGCTGGGCTTGGGGATTGCCGCTTGGTCGATGTCCGGGTCCGACAACCAAATACTCCAGGGACTTTCTATACGAACGAGGTCACTATGGAAAACCGCGAAATCGCCGCCGTCTTCGAAGAAATCGCCAACCTGATGAAAATCCTTCAGGAGGATCCTAAATGGTCCTTCAAGGCCGCCGCCTACGACCGCGCCCGGCGCTCGCTGGAAGGCTTCCACGAACGTGCTGAAGATCTCGCTCGTGATCCTTCGCGCAAACTCACCGAAATCCCCGGCGTCGGAGAAGACCTGGCAGGCAAGATCAAAGAAATGGTGGAAACCGGCAAGTGCCAGTATCACCGGGATCTGTTGAAGAAAGTTCCGCGCAGCCTGTTGCAACTCCTTGAATTGCAAGGGGTGGGCCCGCAGAAAGTGCGCCTCCTCCACAAAGAACTGGGCATTAATACCGTTGAGGATCTTGAAAAAGCCGTGAAGGCTGGACGCCTGCACGGTCTGCCCGGCATGAGCGCCAAGACGGAGGAAAATATCCTAAAAGCTCTCGATACTTTCCAGCGGTCTGCCGGGCGATTTCGTCTGGATACGGCCTATGAGACCGCTGAGGAACTGATCGCATACCTGAAAGAGCGGAACGAAGTGGAACAGGTCACCCCCGCAGGCTCGCTTCGCCGTGGGAGAGAAACCGTGGGCGATCTTGACCTGCTGGTCACCGGAACCGACCACGCGAAGATTGCGGAACACTTCTCAAAATTTCCCAGTGTCGAGCAAATTCTGGGCAAGGGCGAGGACAAGGTCAGCGTGAAGCTGAGGAATGGGATGCAGGTCGATGTCCGGCTGCTCGAGCGCGAAAAATACGGAGCGGCGCTGATGTATTTCACCGGCTCGAAAGAGCACAACATCGCGCTGCGCGAGCGCGCAAAGAAAAACGGATGGAAATTAAGCGAGTATGGACTGTTCGAGGATGATAAAGTCCTGGCCAGCCGTACCGAAGAAGAAGTCTATAAGAAATTCGGACTCCAGTGGATTCCGCCAGAGTTGCGCGAGAACCAGGGAGAAATCGAAGCGGCAGAAAAAGGGAAGCTGCCAAAACTGGTCGAGCTTAAGGACATCAAGGGCGACCTGCAGATGCACACCACCGCTTCCGACGGCAAGACGAGCGTGGAAGAGATGGCCAAAGCCGCCAAAAACCTCAGCTATGAATACATATTGATCACTGACCATTCAAAGGCCGTCACTATTGCCAACGGCCTGGACGAAAAACGCGCTGAAGAAAACA
>JAJYJL010000828.1 GCA_021789565.1 Acidobacteriota bacterium | reverse complement strand
ACGGGCGGTCTCTAGGAGTCTCAGGTATTCCACGTCTCCGCGTCCGCGAAAGTGCGTCCCCGCAAAGTAAGAGTGACCGGCCGAATCCGACGTCGAGGATGAATCCGCCCAGACTTTCGAAGCATCAAGGACCGGTACGCACGTGCCAAGCATCTTGAGGAAATTGCGGCGTTCCACTTTGTCCTCCCATTCAATCGGTCGAGTTGCTCAAAAAGAATTTATCACGAACTCAGAATAGCTTTTTTGCTTTTAAGCGTCCTGCGTCGAAATGCCCTACCGCTTTGTATCCCCATAATCGTGTGCTGGCTCAATCCGGTCGACCGTGCGACACAGCGCCAGTACTTATGCGAAGCCGGAGGTAAAGCAAAGAGGGTTTTTAGGAAACCAGCTTTTGCGGTTTATTGTTCAGCGATGAATAAGACTATCAAGGAAGTGCTCGACACGTATTTTCACCAATTCTTTCCTAACCTCGAATTGGCCGATCAACTAATCGCCGCGAGGACTCACCGCCAGGAGATCTTGCTGCTTCCCTGTGCTCGTCTCGATGGGCTGGCGTCGAGCAACGCAAGAGAGGAGGCGACGCGTGCTTAACGTTTACGTTCAACCAATTGAACGAACTTGACTGTCTTTGTGCCTCTGGAATAGAAACATACACGGGAATCTGATTAATTGGAATCAGGATAATTGCGGTATGACATTTTTCGGTTGAGTGCTACACAGCCGATGCAGATTTCCTTGCATTCGGCAATGCAAGAACTCACCCCCAGTGCTTCATCTGAGGAGGTTAAGTATGGCCCGCTAAACTATTCGTCGCTATGTCAGCCTTCTATGTCTGTTACTCCTCTTTCCCTTGCTTTCACCTGCCGCTTCTGACCTGCCCCCCAGTTCGCACACTTTTTGATACGAAATTCATAGGACTCAAAGAAGCATTTTCCTCTGGCGTGAAGGTTCCCGCCAGCGTGGGGGGAGACGCTGGCGGCGCCGTGCCCGCCGCGAACATTTAGTGGGAGTTCTTGAAATCTCCCGCCCGTGATCCGATAGGCAGGGCCATTTCACGTAGAAGCGAATCCATGAACATGAAGTAAGATTAGCTCCATTGCTCGGGAGGAATGAATTCGTGAGGCCGGAAGGTGGGGATGATTCTAAAAATCTCTCTTGTGCTGGATTGTGAAGTTTACGCCCGCCTGCTGGCGGATTACGGGCTCAAGAGGAGGACCTTTCCAGCGCAAGCGCAAAGTTTCGGCGCTCAGGGAACTGCTGAAAAATAGTGACTAACGTACATCTAGCTCTCCCCGATTACTTAGTAGCTGGCGGGTATTTTCTGATTGTCTTATGGGTGTGACGTGACCGGCGCTTCTACCCCGAGGTCGGCCGCCAACCGCAAAGCCTGCTCCCATTCCAGCTTCGGAAATGTATAGTCGGAGGCCGCTAGTTTCAGCGTCATGATCCACTCTTCGGCAGGGACTCGCTACGGACTGCCTGGACGCCCTCAGCAAGGGCCCGCTGCAGGAGCCAGATATCTCCGCCGTAGCTTATGCAACGGTACCCGTCTTTGACGTGTTCCCGTGCTTGTTCAGGGCTGGTGGAAAGGATGCCCACCGGTTTCTTGTGAGCCTCAGATACCTGCATGATGTGTTTTACCGCATCTTTGAATTTTGGGTGAGAAAATTGGCCAGGAATGCTCAAGGAAAGTGAAAGATCGAGAAATCCGACCCAGACCAGATCGATGCCCTCGACATCGAGAATTTCATCCAGATTCTCGACTCCTTGCGCTGTCTCAATCAAGACTCCACAGATCATGGCTTCATTTGCGGTGCGCATCTTATCTGCAACATTGCCAGGAAGAAAATCGTCATGCGCCACGGAAAACGCAGCTCCGCGATGGCCGTCGGGAAAGTACCGGCAGGCATCCACAAGCCTGGCAGCCTCGCTGGCGCTTTCCATCTTGGGTACAATGACACCGGAAGCTCCCGCGTCCAAAAGCGGAGCGATCAGGTGATATTCATTTGCTGAGGGACGTACAAGTGCGGCAAGATCCAGAGGGCGGGTTTGAGCAATCAGTGATCTTACGGTATCCAGTCCAAAGCCACTGTGCTCCATGTCGTAGATGACAAAGTCAATGCCCGTACTGGCCAGCAAACGCGCAATCCCCGGCGTGTTAAATTCAAATACCCATGTCCCAACGATTGTTCTCCCCAGCCGCAGGGCTTCTTTCATATCCCGACTATTCAATTTGTTGCCTCCCGGGCCAGTGCCTGCCATCGGGAGCGGTTGGACTCCAGCTTGGCCCGCAATCCCGGCCTTTCCAGCACCTCGCGGTTGACCAGATGCTGCGGAATTTCTCCTTTCAGCACTGTCAGCACTGACTGGATGGCCGACTCGCCCATCCTGAGAAAGCATTCATCTGTCCAACAGAGCGTGTGGGGCGTCAGGATTACATTATCTAAACCCAGTAAGGGCTCATCCTTTGCCACCGGTTCTTGTTCAAAGACATCCAATGCGGCACCCTGAATGGCCCGCTCTTTCAATACCTGGCAAAGGGCTGCCTGGTCAACGATGGGACCACGTGCCGCGTTAATGAGGTAAGCCGAAGGTTTCATCCAGGATAGCTCTCGCCGGCCAATCATTCCCTGGGTTTGGGAGTTTAAGGGACAATGAATGCTCACAAAATCGCTTCGGCGCATCAGGGTTTCCAAATCTACCAGCTCCACTCGCAGCGCGGCAGCCTCCCCCGGCTTTACAAAAGGGTCGGTTGCTAGGTGCACCATCTCAAACGGTTCGAGCAGACGAAACACTTCTTTACCGATATTGCCAAGGCCGACCGCTCCGAAGGTGCGTCCAGTCAGTCCAGCCGCTTTGACCTTTGTTCGCTCTTGCCATCTTCCTTCACGGACCATGCGATCTTTGGCAAGCAATTTATGGGTGAGAGTCATCATGAGAGTGATAATTGCAGTCGCCATCGGTCGCCGAACTCCGTCAGGCGTGATCGTGAGCATTACGTTGTGTTTGGTCAGCGCTCCTACATCCACCATGTCATAGCCCACGCCCAGCCTGGCCACAAGAGCGAGTCCAAGATTCGGACTTGAGAAGCTGCACTGCGTGTAACGAGGTGCCATTGAGATGATCGCATCGTAGCGTTCGGCTTGTTCGTTAGAGACTTCCGGCAGGTGCTCCGGGAAAAACTCGACGGAGATGCCGCTAGCGTTCTTTAGTGTCGCCAGACCGATATCACCCACGACAAGTTTGCCATCAGAAGTCAAAAAGTCACGCGTGAGTCCAACTCGAAATTTCTCCATGATCGCCTTTCGATTTGTCAGCTTCGGCTTGGGAATGGCTCAGCCTTGGCTTGCGAGTTCCTTTTCAGCCGGCTGACGAATGGTGATTTTGTGATGCCCTACGGTTTATTTCTGTTCAGAAACGCTTCGCTTCTTGTGAGATCAAGTGCGGTCAACAGATGGCGCCGCATGGCTTCCGCAGTTGCTTCTGCCTTGCCCGCTAAAATGGCCTCATAGATCTGATAATGCTGCGCGTAGTCCTCGCTGCGGTCACGAACAAAGTTCACCAATTCTCTTCGGGTCTCCCACAACAATCCCCCGACCATGGAAGTAACTTCCAGCAGGAGAGGACTGCGCGCTGCACGGGCAACGCAGTTGTGGAACTCGTACTCCGCCTGGAGGTATGCCTCGCTTTGCCCTTCTCCGAGACTCTTAGCCATGACATCGAGTAATGCTTTCATGGTGGCCTTTTCCTGCTGCATAGCGCGACTGGCCGCCCGCCGTGCCAAATCAACCTCCAGAAGAATACGGAAATCGAAAACGTCATCCAGGGTGATTTTCTTCATCAACATCAAGAAGGTGAGAGGTGTCGAGAGCATCTTGGAATTGGAATCGCTGATGTAGGTGCCATCGCCAGGCACGGCCCGAATCGCGCCAAGAATACTGAGCGCCTTGTATGCCTGTCGCAGAGAGGGACGGCTCACCCCCAGCAACTTGCACATCTCAGGCTCTGGAGGGAGTTTGCTCCCGGGTTTCAGGATCCCCTTCTCGAGCAACAATTTCAGGCGTTCCACAACAAATTCGGTAACGTCTACCCTTTTGACCGGCTCAATGGCCGAGGTCAGCAAGTCAAGTTCGCTCGATTCAGACATGGCGGTTTAAGTCCCTAGCGAGGTTTCGACAAGCTACACTTGAAAGCCACTGCGAGTGCGCTAGCGAAACTCCGGATTTGCTTCTGACCCATCTCTGTTTGTTCAATCATTGCAAATAACTGCCTTGACAACCCTCTTTTATCATGATATCAGTTTGCTTGTCAAACGACTCTTCGGCTGACGTCTGACATGCCCTCTGATTTTGGGGTCTTGGAAGATTATGAAGAAGTTGAGCGACTGTGAGGTGATCATAGCTTGCAAGCCTGATCCCTCCTGGACGTCACCCGACAAGGCAACGCTTCAGATGTTTGCCTCGGCCGAATGCGGCGCAAAACCCCGGCAAAGGTGCCGCCAACGAGACCTTTGCAAGCTTGGTTGAAGAGCCTTTGTAATGTAAGTGCGGGGCAAGAGATGTAATTCACATAGGCACAGTGGGATTTGAGAGGATCACCCCATGAAAAGACGTGACTTCATCGGGCGCAGCGGATATTGGGGCATCGCGTCATTGCTTCCCCCAGCAAGGTCTT
>JAJYJL010000827.1:1988-4675 GCA_021789565.1 Acidobacteriota bacterium | reverse complement strand
TGATGATCACCGACGGCAAGCCCTCCGCTCTGACGCTCGAAGACGGGCGTATTTACAAGAACGCTTTCGGTCTCGACCCCCTGGTCGTCTCAGAAACACTGCATGAAGTGGTCCGGTGCCGCCGAAACGGAATCCTCATCAACACCTTCATGCTCGCTTCCGATTACAGTCTGGTGAATTTTGTACAGAAGGTCACAGAAATCTGCCGCGGCAAAGCCTACTTCACCACGCCTTATACCCTGGGTCAGTACCTCTTGATGGATTACATGAAGAAAAAGGTCAAGCACATCCACTAGCCAGAGGGAAACCCGCATGCGGATTCAGAACGATCTTCGAGTTGGGCATGTTCCCCAAAGGCTGCAATGTTCGACATTTCATAACTGTAGAGCGGCAGGCCGTGCTCCGGATGGGAAGCTAGCGCGCATATTCCGATGCGGCCCGCAAAATTGCCCCGATGCTTCGGTCGACGTCCGCCTCAGTTGTTGACCAGTTGCACACGCTGATCCGCATAGCGGTTCGGCCCTTCCACACGGTCCCTCCGCACCAGCACGTGCCGTCCTTCTGGATGGCCGCAATCGTGTCCTGCGTTTGTTCGGGAGTGCCAAACGAAACCAGCACCTGGTTTAATACCACTTCGTTGAGCACCTCATATCCTGCAGCGGCCAAGCCATCGGCAAACCGGCGTGCGTGGCGACAGCTTCGTTCCACCAAGTCAGTAAGGCCTTTTCGCCCCAGAGAGCGCACGGCCGCGTATACGGGCACAGCTCTGGCACGCCGGGATTCTTCGGGTACAAACTCATGAGGGTCCCGCTCCCCTCCAGTCGCGACGATGTAGGCGGCGGGCAGAGACATCGCAGCACGGTGCGCCGACTCGTCAGCACAGAAGGTAATCCCGCAGTCGTACGGAACATTCAGCCACTTGTGTGCGTCCGTCGCCACCGAGTCGGCCTTCTCAATACCGCGCAGCAGGTCCTTTCGTTCAGGCGAAACCGCAGCCCAGAGTCCAAACGCACCGTCTACGTGGAACCAGGCGCCACAGTTCTTTGCGCACTCGCCGATTTCGCTGAGAGGATCGAAAGCACCCGTGTTCACGTTGCCCGCCTGCGCGCAGACAATGCAGGGCCCCTTAATGTCACGCAAAGCAGCGGCCAGATCAGGTGCGCGCATCCGCCCCTGGCTATCTGTCGGGATTCGCCGAACCCGATCAGACCCTAGGCCCAGAAATCGAACCGACGTGGCGATTGTGTAATGCGCTTCTTCGCTTGCGATGACTTCGACGGGTGGCGCTCCAAAGAGGCCTTTCGCCTCTACGTCCCACCCGAAATTGTTTAAAACGCGGTGGCGGGCAGCAGCCAGAGCCGTAAAGTTCGCCATGTGGCCACCGGTCACAAAGCCAAAACTCATCCTCGGAGGAAGCCCCGCCAATTCTCTCAGCCAGGCGCCGGTTATCTCTTCGATCACGGAAACCAGCGGAGACAAAACGTAGATGCCAGCGTTCTGGTCCCAGGCTGAAACCAGCCAGTCCGCAGCAAGCGCGGCAGGAAGATTGCCGCCCACCACGAACCCGAAATACCGTGGACCTGTAGACGCAACCGTACCTCTCTTGCCCGCGTCGACAAGAATCTCAGTCATCTTCTTGGGAGAGGTTCCCTCCTGTGGAAGCAAGCCGCCAAGGGCCCGGCGCAATTCTTCGGCAGATGCGCTTGCGGGCACCGGCCTGTCGCCGATCGATTGAAACCAACTTGAAGCGTGCTCCTGGACGCTTGCAAGAAGACTGGAAATATTCTCATGCATTTTTTTATCTTTCTGTTTGGACAGGATCGACACACTCTGCCAAGAATTGAATTTCGACTCTCATCTGTTCAGGAGATGATCTGAAGCTTTCTTGAGTCATACTCCTAAACGCTCCCGGCCTGCTCAGACTCCGGTCATGTCACTGAAATTGGCCCACACCTGCTCCTCATATTTGTTCTTCTGTCTCTTCTATTTCGCGCTTCCTATGCTTGGGCGGTTTATGGCGAGGGATCTCTTCACGCCGGGTAGGCGGAGGTGGACCGACGCGCTCTCTTGCTTGTCGCTTTACCTCTTTCCATCCAACGAACGGCTCTTTCTTTGGTGGTTTTCTGGGGCTCATGGCGATGAACTCCACCGCGCCGGGTTGGTGCCTTTGCCTTCGCGCAAGGTTACACGGGCAGGCTGATGATTTTGGCGGAAGTGTGTCGGAATCGAACCGACCGATCCGCCAGAGGCAGATCCACAGGATTTGAAGTCCCGGGCGGACACCAGCCCACATGCACTTCCGTATTGATATTAAACGGCTTGCAGCGCGTCGTCAATGCGAAGGCCACCCACTGTAGTGGAAATTGTCGTGAGCACTCGCTCCCCACCTTCCGACGATTCCTGCTGCGCTTCCCGGTTCAATGCTTCTAACCGGTCGAAGGCCGCCTCGATTGATGCCGGGCTGTGGTGAACGCAACACTGCGACACGACGACACAGGAGTGTCCTGCAATCCGCACGATGGTAAAGGCGTCTGCCCCGCAATCCCAAGGCGGGTCAACGCGGTGTGAGGGGGGGAACGAACCACTGCATCTTGGGACAACCTAATCAGGATTATAAAATAAAGTGACGACTAATATTGTAGCGGCGGACTACAGCCGCCGGTTTTTCGGCGCTCATAGAGAGCCGC
>JAJYJL010000827.1:0-1978 GCA_021789565.1 Acidobacteriota bacterium | reverse complement strand
AAGATCTATGTCACTTTATTTTGTAATCTTCGGTAAGCATCTTACGGAGTCCCGCGTGTTGGTTCCGGACAGTAAATCGCGAAAGCGGCCCTCCGCGCCCATCCATGAACACCCAAAGGGCTCCGCTCGCACGCCGGGTCTCTAGCATGCTCTTTACTCGGGGGGGGCAGAAGAATGTTTCGTTTGGCGCTGCGGGACTTCCCGCCACAAATGCGGACAAAACCGTATTTTGCGCCATTGGCGGGAGTAAGTTGCACGTCACGCCACACAAGTCCGAGAGCTTCCTCAACTCGCAAACCAGTATCGAGAATGGGGGTGGCTACGTCTCGCATTGGCTGTGGAGCAAATTCAAGATAGAGCCTTTCTTGCTCCTGGCTCCAAACAAATTCTCTGGTTCGCTCTGCCGCTGATTAGGCGAATCATCGGCACATGGTCAATTTCCTTCCAAGAATAGGCCAGCTGCAAGGCGCGCCGCAGAGTGCCAACTCGCGATTAACGCTAGCCGGGGAAGCTTTCTCTCGACGCCATTGGACATAAGCCTCAATGAGTGCTTCGTCGATCTTATCAAGTCGGGTTGTTGCAAGCAGCTGGAAATCAAGCAATCTCGCTATTTTGAAAGCGCAGAATTCAGCCGTATTGGGCTTCTCCGCACAGCGCGTGGAAATATAGCCGGCAAAGCGCTTCGAAAAGCCCTTGAGTGTGTCGGCGCGGGTTTGCGCTCTTCAATGCCCACTCGGCCCTTGGCCAGGACCGTTCTGAGGGCGGCCTTCATTTGACGAGCCACCCTCTTGTCGGACTGGCGTGTGCTCCGCTGGGTTCGGATACCCCGATGGTACATCACCAACCAGAAGAGCCGTACCAGCGCCGTTGCAACTATAGCGTGCGCGGCACATGGGCAGCTACGAACCGCTTGGGCGATCCTGCAAAAATTGCATCGAGCGATGGTCTGGCCAAGCCGCGACCGGCTGAACTGTGTGGTTGGGGTCAACAAAACTTACTGAGACGGTGAGGAACCCAGCGTAATTGGACAAGGAGCAGAAGGTAAAGCTAAAGCTCTGATCATCGTGGCGTATAGAGACGTGTTAGATGTAACCGATGGGAAGCTGAACTCGCAGCAGGTGCAGCCTAAAAGAAAAAGGCCCTTCGCCTTGCATCCTCGAGGCGAAGGGCCAGTCAAAGAGTCGTACGTAAGGTTATCCTTGCGACGGGGATTTCATAGCCGGAGCATTCCGGAGATCCATAGCTTTTTGCTGCCAACTATCCGCCTGTTTCAGGTCGGCTTGCCGATCTGAGTTGCTCTTCTCAATGTCTGCCTTCTGGCGGTAGAGCAGATTCAGATAAGCCATACTGTTCGAGTCGTTCGGCTTCAAATCCAGAGCTTTGTTGAGGGCGTCGATTCCCTCATCGATGAGCTTGCTGTTCTGGTCTTCCAACTGTGCCCGGGATTTCTCCGGCAGGGGAGGAAGATTGCCGCGCTTATCTGGCATCATAAGATTAAGGTCCTTCCGGACCTTTCCGTCCACCTGGAAAGCCTGCGCCCAGTCAATGACGCCAATCCAGTAATAAGGTTCGGGATTGTTCGGCTCAAGGTTGATACGTTGCCGCTGGAAGTCCTTCGCCTTGTCAAAGTCTTTCATGTTGTAGTAAATCTGCCCGATGCTGGCCAGCGCCGTCGTGTTCTTCGAGTCCAGCTTCAGTACGTCCTCGAAAGCATCGATGGCCTGTTGTCCGATCTTGATGTTTTCTGGAGAATCACCCCCAGGAGCATACTGCTGGGCATAAGCCGTGGCCAGATACAACCTCGCGTTTATAAGCGTAGGATCCAGCTGAACCGCACTCTTGAAATGCTCAATCGCCACCTGGAATGCCGCATTGCGATAGGCTTCCACACCCTTATTCAGCTGGTCTCGAGCTTTTAACTTCTGGAGCGCAGCGCAGCCACTCGCCACGAGCGCCAGGAGCAGCACCGCACACAGTG
>JAJYJL010000826.1 GCA_021789565.1 Acidobacteriota bacterium | reverse complement strand
GCGCGGTTGCCAGCCGAATCCACCGCCGGAATTTTCAACAATTTGTCGGTCACCCCTGTCCCCGAGAAAGCGATGTGAAGCACAAGCCAGTCCAGCATCAATCCAACAACGGCTACTGGAGCGAGATGCAGCAGAAATGTGCTGTACCTGATGCCCGAGAGCGATCCGATCAGCATGTTTTGCGGATTGCCAGTGATCGTGGCAACGCTGCCGATATTTGCCGCCGTAGCGACGGCCAGCAGATACGGCATAGGTCTGATTCCGAGCCTTCGGGTGACTGAAAGCACAAAGGGAACCATCACCAGGCATATGATGTCATTTACAAAGAATGCTGAAAGCAGCCCGCAGGTGAAAATGACCGTCGGAAGCAGGTGGTGAGGCTTCAGCCTCGTCAGGACCAGTTCAGTGATCCACTCAAAGAATCCCGCCAAACGAAGGTAGCCCACAATCAGCATCATCGAAAAAAGCAGTACGATGGTGCTGAAATCAATGTAGTGGAGGGCATTCTGCGGAAGGACGATTCGAAAGGCGACCATAAGGACCGCCCCGATAATGGCCGCTCCAGGGCGGTCAATCTTCATGCCGGGAAATTTGCCAATGGCAAAAACCAGGTAACTGCCAAGAAAAACCGCATAGGCGGCAAAAACTTTGAGTTCAGGGAGAATCGCAACGGGAAGGTGGGTCATAGTGCGGAAAGAACGGGCAAATGGTCTCCTTAAAAGGGCGTTGTGGCGCCAGAAACTGCCGCCTGGATTCATTATTTTCAACGAAAAACAGGCTCAACGCGAGGACAATATATAGAGGCTTGCGGCAACGCGGGCGCACAACGGCGCATGAAATTCCACCTCCCGATCCGCCCGAAGGCATAGGGATTACAAGCAGTTACCTGGGTGGGCAACAACTCACCCGCTTAGCGTCCGGCACAACGATCACACAGGTACTACACTGGGGCTGTCCGACTGGCAATGATTATAATACCCGAATTTCCTTGTTTGGGCGCCGCAACATGCTGTGATAGACTGAACACTTAATAAACGGGCATCAAATATCCTTCCTCACAGAGAATGGACTCCGTCGCATGAAAGTTTTGATGATCTACCCTGAGTTCCCCGATACGTTTTGGAGCTTCAAGCACGCGCTCCCGTTCCAGGGCAAGTGTTCGGCCTATCCACCGCTCGGCTTGCTGACTGTTGCCGCCATGCTGCCGGCTTCGTGGGAAAAACGCGCCGTGGACCTGAACGTGCGCTCTCTGAAGGATTCAGAACTGGACTGGGCTGACGTGGTGTTCTTGAGTGGAATGATGGTCCAGGGACCGTCAATGAAAAAGGTGATCGTGCGGGCAAAAGAACGTGGCCTGCGCACCGTGGTAGGCGGCCCAATTGCCAGCACGAATGATCCCAACATCGCCGAAGCCGACCACGTGGTTGAAGGGGAAGCGGAAGAACTGGTTTCCATCCTGGCCAAGGACCTTGAGTCCGGCAGCGTCCGCGCGCACTACAAGGCCCCCGTATTACCCGATCTGACACAGGTTCCCCCGCCCCAACTCGGGCTCATGGATATCCGAAAGTACAGCGCCATGGCTGTGCAATATTCGCGTGGATGCCCTTTCACGTGCGAGTTCTGCGACATCATCGAGATTTACGGACGCAAGCCGCGCACCAAGACCCCGGAACAGGTCATGGCTGAGTTGGACCAGATTCATGACATGGGCTGGCGGGGCCGAGTGTTCCTGGTGGACGATAACTTCATCGGTAACAAGAAGAACGTGAAACAGCTGCTACCGGAACTGGTCCGCTGGAACCGAGACCATAATTATCCTTTTTCCTTCCTTACTGAAGCCTCGCTGAACCTGGCCGAAGATAAAGAATTGCTGGAGTACATGCGTGACGCGCGCTTCAACGGCGTTTTCATGGGTATTGAAACACCGGTACCTGAAAGCCTTAAGGAAACAACTAAGTTCCAGAACCTTCGCAAGGACCTGCTGGAGAGTGTCAAGCTGGTGCAGTCTTACGGAATGGAAGTCATGGCGGGCTTTATCGTGGGCTTTGACAACGATCCGCCGGACGTCTTCGAGCGCCAGATCCAGTTCATTCGCGAAGCTGCTATTCCCATTTCAATGGTGGGACTGTTGAGCGCATTGCCCAACACACAACTGTGGCGCCGACTGAAGGCCGAGGGCCGCCTTCTGCGTGAGAGTCTGGGAAGCAACACTCTGCTGGATATGAATTTCATTCCCCGGATGGATACCCAGGAACTGATTGACGGATACCGCAGGATCCTGCAAACCATTTACTATCCCCGCGAGTACTTCAATCGCGTCCAGACTTTCCTTTCACAACTGGGGACGCCGACGCATACCCCGATCGTCTTCTCGGATGTTTTGGCGGTCGCAAGATCTCTTTGGAAACAGGGCTTGCTCAGCAACTATCGGAAAGAGTACTGGAAGTTTCTGGCGAAGGCGGTGCGCCGTCACCGGCAGCATCTGGACAAGGCGCTGACGCTCGCCATCATGGGGCATCACTTCTTTGAGTTGACGGGATCAGTGGAATCAGAAAGTGGCATGTAAAGCGGGAGGAAAGTTGAAGGCCGCGGGGGCACCCTCAGCTTTTCTTGAGTTCAGCCAAAACCATGCGCCCGACTTCTTTCAACGTTTCAAACACCCCAACGCCCTGAAAGGCCACGGCCTCAAACACTGGCTCGTTTTTCAGTGAAAGCGCCCCTTTGAGTTTTTCAGGCGGAAGGGCGTTCGGCAGGTCACGCTTGTTGAGCTGAAGGACATAAGGAATAGTGGTGAAGTCGTAGCCGTGTTCCTTCAGATTTGTTTGTAGGTTGTCCATGGCTTCTTCGTTTGCGTCCATGCGCTCTTCCTGCGAGTCCGCCACAAATACGACCCCATCTACTCCTCGGAGAATCAGCTTACGGCTGGCATCATAAAAGACCTGGCCTGGGACGGTATAGAGGTGAAACCGGGTCTTGAATCCCCGCACGGTCCCAAGCTCCAACGGCAGGAAATCAAAGAAAAGGGTCCGGTCCGTTTCGGTTGCGAGCGAGAGCATCTTCCCTCTCGACTTCGTTGCCGTTCGCTCGAAGATCCACTGCAAGTTAGTCGTTTTGCCACTGAGCCCGGCCCCGTAATAAACGATCTTGCAGTTGATCTCGCGGGAAGCAAAATTTATAAAACTCACGTTTGAACGTCCATACGGCCTGAATTCAATTAGCTACCGGTCAGGACCCCACACGGCTAGTCCTGCACGTCCACTCTGATAACGCACGTCCAGCACAAGACCACCGGACTCGCGAAATTTCCTTACTGATTGCTTATCGGTCAAAAATGAGAAGGACTTCTGATTTTTTGCGGTTCGACCTTCGCAAGGGCGACCATGGAAATTGAGGAATAAAGCCGGCCGGGGCGCAGCCACCGAGGTCTGATGAATTGCATAGGAGAAACGGAAGGAACCGGGACGTTTCTAAGGCAGGCGTTAGATCCCGGTTCTCCCTCAAACGCGTGATAATGCCCCCTCGCGGGGGTGGATAGCAAATTCCTTGTAAGTGGTCCTGTTCTGAGCCCCATAATGCCAGAACGTAAATGGCATATGCAAGGAGAAATTCTTTCTTGCAGCTGATATTGAGTACAGGAGTATGCGGTGCGTTGCATAACAAGACGGCAGCGTTGGTCGCCTACCGGACTCGGCTGGGGTGACGATTCCTACCGCGGCGTTCGCCCTGCGATAATGTAAAGACCGAACGCAGTTCGGATGGGACCACTTTGAGCTAGAATGGTGATCTGCGATGAGTTGGCTTGAATTGCAACGCAAACCGGAACCGGAAGTCATGAGCGGCGAAGACGAAGTTTCCGCTTACGCTTCGGCGGCCAGCCAGAAGCACCTGGATGAGTTGGATAACGCTTTTGTAAACCAGGTGCTTTCGCTCGCGCCGCCCGGGGCCCAGCTTACCGGCCTTTTACTGGATGTCGGGTGCGGGCCGGGCAACATCGTTCTAAAGATCGCGCGGCGATGCCCACTGCTCTCAATTGTAGGGCTCGACTACTCTCTGAATATGGTGCGGGCTGCCCGCCAGTCAGCTGTTGTGGCCGGGCTCGAAGGCCGCGTGTGGCTCCATCAGGAAAGTGCGAGTCAGATTCCTTTTCCCAGCAGCGCGTTTGACATAGTTCTCTCCAATTCCGTATTGCATCATCTTGAGGAACCTATCGGGGCGTTTGAAGAGATGCTTCGCGTCACGAAGCCGGAAGGAGCGATTCTGGCCCGGGATTTGTGCCGCCCTTCGCGCTTGGCATACCCGTGGTATGTGCACTGGTACGGCCGGCATTATTCTGGCATCATGAAAAGGCTGTATAAGGACTCCGTTCGCGCAGCTTACACGCCAGACGAACTGGCCGATTTGCTGGAACGCTCCGGATTGTCAGAAGCGCGCATATTCGTCGAAAAACGGAGCCATGTGGGCTTCGTCTACAGGGGGCTGCACCAATGAGAGGCTTATCTGGCGGCCGAGCGAGGAAATTAGCAATTCTGGTATTAGTGGTATTCCTGGCGCCCGCGTTGCTAGCAGCAAGGGAAAACCATCCTTCCACCTACCGCATTCCCTTGCCGCCCAAACCGGACTTTTCTTCAATCGAGTGGATGATTGGCAACTGGACAGGCCAGATGGACAGGCACAGTCCCGAG
>JAJYJL010000012.1 GCA_021789565.1 Acidobacteriota bacterium | reverse complement strand
CGTCGATCGCCAGCGGGGGAATAATGGCGTTGACGCGGGAGCCGTCGGCCAGACGGGCGTCCACCATCGGCGACGACTCGTCGATTCTGCGGCCCACCGCGGAAACGATGCGGTCGATGATGGACATCAGGTGCGCATCGTTCCGGAAACTGGCTGACGTCCGTTCCAACAGGCCGTTCCTTTCAATGTAGACATTCTTGTAAGTGTTCACGAGGATGTCGGAAATCGTGTGGTCTTTCATTAAAGGCTCTAGGGGGCCCAGCCCGAAGACCTCATCGAGGACTTCCTGAGAGAGGCGTTCTCTCTCCGTCAGAGTCATTGGGGCATTTTCTTCAGCGGCAAGGGCTTCGACCATTTCCGCAACTTCCACCTTGACGGTATTGCGGTCGAGCTGATTAATCCGTTCAAGATCCAGCTTCTGGATCAGCTTGTGATGGATGGCCACCTTGATACTGCTCAGGTCGTTGCGCATCGGGTTGGGTGTGCCCATGATTCACTTACCTCTTTGAAGAGTTTGAAAACATACCGAAAATGGTATTCCCTTTCTTTTCCTGGGGCACTGCCGTAACGCCGGTCAGGCGCGTGGCTAGCTGCTGGAAGTTTGAAACCAGCGGATTGTTATGATTGCGGTTCAGAGGCGTCCCCAGATTGATGGACTCGCTTACCTGCCGGAAATCATTGGGCAAGCGCGCGAAGATAGTCTGCTTGGTGCGTTTTTCGAAGGCCTTGATGGCGTCCTCGTCGGTCCGGTGATAACGGTTGATGATGACTCGGCACTGATCGGGTTCGATTCCCCAGGACGATAGTTTCGTCAGATGCTTTTCCAGGGTCCACAGGGCGGGAACGTCGGCCTCCGCCACCAGCAGCACCATGCGGGCCATTCGCAGGAGGGGCCTGGAGTGAACCGAGTAACTGCTTCCCATGTCCATGACCAGGTTGTTGCAGCAGCTCTGCGCGACGTTGACCACCCGGAGCAGTGCCGAGGTCTGGATATCCTCCCACTCATCGGGGTCCGATGCTCCGGCCAGAATTTCCAAACCGCTTTTTTCGTGGACTGTCAGCAAAGCATTGAAAAAATGGCTGTCGAGCCGCTCAAGGTTCTGGGTTGCGTCGCGGACAGAAAAGCGGGAGCGGAGGTCGAGGAGGAGGGAAACGTGCCCCATGGGGCGGGCAAGATCAATCAGAATAACCCGCTTTTGAGTCTGCCGGGCCAGTTGTGCGCCCAGGTTGACCGCGACGGTGGTAGAACCCACTCCGCCCTTGGCGCCCATGACCACAATGAGCTTTCTCTCCAGCGATTTCTCGCCTGGAGCCTGCTCATCGCGAATCCTTTTCAGAGCCGCTTCCAGAGAAATGGTGTCCACGGGATGGGCCAGGAATTCACGGACACCGCTGCGCATGGCCTGCATCAGCAGGTCCGGATCAGGCTGCTTCAGTTGGGAACAGGCCACAACCACCACAGACGGGCGAAGGCGCCGGAGATGCGCCGCAAATTCCAGAGAGACTTCGGTCCCTCCCGCAAGATCCAGAATAACAACGTCAGGGATGTTCTCGCCCGGGGCGGGATGTTGCTCAGTGGAGGGTGCCCATTCAATGACCGACTCGGTCAGGCCCGTCTGCTCAACACATGCACGCAGGTAAGATGTGCTTTTGGCGTCTGTAGCCACAACAGCCGCGGTTAACATGAATGAATCCTCTTTCCAACCTTCTACAAAGCCCTAAGAATCCTATTGCCCCTGTCCACTGGTTGCCGGCGGCAGAAACTTCATCGGAAACTGCGGTTCCCCGGGCACCTGGCCAGGGGGCAGAGGGTGAACAATTTGGGGCGTTACGAGAACCAGTAATTCGGTTTTGTTCTTGTTCAGGCTCTCGCTCTGAAAAATCTTGCCCAATAGGGGTATGTCACCCAAGCCGGGAATTTTCGACAGTGTTTTCGTGACACGGTTGTCCATCAGGCCAGCAATCACAAAGCTTTGCCCGTCCCGCAGTTCCATCTCTGATTGTACCCTGCGCACGGCGAGAGCGGGAACAGTAAAACCCGTAATCGTCAAAGCATTGGAATAGTCGAGCGAACTGACTTCCGGCTGCACCTTCAGATGAATTTCGTCGTCTGGAAGGATGGTCGGAGTGAAGTCGAGCTTTATTCCGAATTGCCGGAACTGAATGGTGATGGCAGGAACGCCGCCGCCGGCGCCCGTTGACTGGAGCATCGGAAACGGAAACTCGCCGCCGGAGAGGAAACTTGCCTCTTTGCCGGACTCCGTCAGGACGTTGGGTTCGGCCAGGATCTGGAGAAGGTTCCTCGTCTGGAGCGCCTGAATGGTGGTGGCCAGGTTGATATCCGGGCGGAAGACGAACACGTTCAGCAGGCTGCCGAGAGTATAGCCACCCGTGCCGCCGCCGACTTGGGCTAGCCCCGGAGGGGAATATTCCCCGGTTGAAATCGTCCCGATATTCTTTGCCGGCGGAAGGCTCATGATGTTCACGCCCAGTTGCTTGAGCGCAGAGCGGTCGACTTCGGCAAATCGAACCTTCAACAGCACCTCTCCAGTGGGAGGGGCCGGGACCTCCATCAGGCTGACAACATCATTCTTATTCGGCACCATGGACTGCGCCAGTTCCAAAATCTTATCGGCAACGGCGGCAGATGAGACATGGCCCGAAAGGGTGACGATGTTCTTGCTGACGCTGACCTTCACGGGTTCATTGGGGAAAGTGCTGCGGATGTCTCCGGTCAGATCCAGGACGTCCAGATCAACATAAACATCAAACGTCTGCATCTGTCCGGACTGGCCCCATATGACCAGCGAGGTTGCGCCCGCCCGCTTGCCGTTCAGGAGGATCTCGGTCGGGCTTACAACCACGGCATCACAGATGTCCGGGTTGGCAAGAGAGACGCGCGTAATCTGGGCCGGGGATGTGACGACCAGCGAACGATCGACAATCAAATGCAGCGCTTCCGGGCCTCCCGATGGGGCACCCTGGCTTTCGGACTGCTCGACGCTTGTGCGGGTGTTGACCTGCGATGCGGTTGCCAGCGGTGAGGCATAAACGAGCGCAACAATCGCTGCCGTCATAACAACCAGACTGGTGAATGCGGGAAGGGAACATCTTTCGATTCTGCTATTTTTTCTTGTCATCGACTCCGCCTGAAATTAGCTTGAATTCGCTTATCGACCCGAAAAAGTTTGGTCAGTCTTCTTGTTGCCCTTGATCACTTCAACTACATATGGAGCTGGCCCGGCTGGCTTTTTGGGGCGCACATCGCGCCGCGGCGCATGGGGCCTGCCACCTCCACCCGTCGGATGAGGTTCCGCTCCGCCGAGCAGGAGCGCCGACTTAAAAACCGGAGGTGACTTTTCAATGAGCTTGGTATCAATGGTGTTGCGCAAAGCCAGATGGATTCGATTGTCCGTACTGGCCATCGTAAGCTCATCCGCCTGTTTTGGCGTCAGCAGTAACGTGACGACTCCTACTGTGTGCGGCTTTCCTTGCGTGTCCTGTTCGACGGTTTGCCCGGCTGCCAGGACTCGAACATCCTGAATAATCGTGCGAGTGAGGCTGTCGCTTTCGCCCACGGGCGTACCCGTGGCCAACACGTCAACCATCGTTCCCGGCATGGCAAAGCCGGAAACGCCGACGACATCGTCAACTCTGACAGAAACAGCCCTCATGCCGACAGGAATAGCGGCCGGCAGCCCCACTCCGGCTTCCTTGGGAGCCAGCTTTCCTTCCAGAATAGGCTCATTCTTGGACATCGGCGTGATGACAGACCGGCCAATGCAATCCTGAATGCGGCTGAATGATCCATCGAGAGGAGTGTCCTTGGGCCAGGTAATCAGCGCCAGATCTTGCGGGGTCAATGGAGTACCCAAAGCGAGCGGGCGTGATGCCACAACAACATGTGATACCGGAATGGGCTTGACAGCAGACGCGTTCTGGATTTGGCGGTACACAAAACGGCTTGCGATCACAGCGATCACGATTGCCACGACCAGGGCGATTAAAGCTCGGTTCCTATTCATTTTTCCTTCCTCGGTACCTTAAAGGGTCAGTAAACTCGATTTTGTAAAGACAACAAGAAGCATACCCAATGCTATCGCCACGCCGAAAGGGAGGCGCAGCGTACCGGGATCATCGAGAGTCACAATCGCTTCTCTTGCATCCATGCCAAATGTCGCGAATGCCCGAATGAGAACTGCCATATTGCCAAGCGTCTCTTTAACCCGGCGCTTCCGCACGACCTCGACGATGGCCATAAAACCGGCAATAAAAATGCTCGCGAGCAGCACATTCAGGAATTTCCACGGCCCCAGACAAGCTCCCAGGGCTATCATCAGCTTTAAGTCCCCTGCGCCAATACCCCGCAAAATAACGGGAACGATGAGGACGGCTGTGGCGATGCCTGCACCTTCAAGCCCGCCCTTGACTCCAGTCCAGCCTGAAACGATTCCGTTGATGCCCAGGCCCAGAACAAATCCCGAGACCGTGAGCCAGTTGGGGATACGGCGAAAGCGCCAGTCCAGCCATCCAGCCCAGAGGGCCACGAGCACGGACAGCGCCCAAACCGAAACCTGATTCCACATCACATCATGCATCGATGGCATTCCCTACGCTTGTTCAGGGTTGAGGAGGGGAAATAGTTGACCAGATATTGAGAACTTAGTGAACAAGACGGGCACACCAAAAACCCTGTCCTGGGTGTTTACCACACCAAGAACTCTTTGTTCAGCCGTCCCCTCCGGGGTTATGGCCGGGAATTGGCTACATTCTGCAGCGTCCTCAGACTATGGGCTCAAAACGCTACCTGTTGCGCATTCCAGAAGCTACTCACCAGCCGAGGAAGCTCGCCGCTCTCCTCAGCTGGTGATTTGTCTTCCATATGACTAGCTTGCAGCCGTCAGGTTGCTCGCTGCTGTTGAGAAGACGTTGTTGATGGCGCTGCCGAGTGAGCCCATGACCGTGATTGCTGCCAAAGCAATCAAGACCAGAAGCAACGCGTATTCTGTGAGGTCCTGGCCTTCTTCTTCCTGCCAAAGCCTCTTAAGTAGCTCCGTCATCAGCGAATCCTCCAGTGAGTTGAACTTAGTTGGACCCCACCCACCCGCCAGATGGAGATTCAAAGCTTCCTCTCCTCTCGTGGCGGTTTGACCTCATTCAGCTTGCAGCCGTCAGATTGCTCGCTGCTGTTGAGAACACGTTGTTGATAGCCTTGCCGAGTGTGCCCATGACCGTGATTGCAGCCAAGGCAATCAAGACCAGAAGCAACGCGTATTCTGTGAGGTCCTGGCCTTCTTCTTCCTGCCAAAGCCTCTTAAGTAGCTCCGTCATCAGTGAATCCTCCCGTGAGTTGAATTTAGGGGGATGCCTCTTCGCATCGCACCCACTCTGCGTTATAGCACTTAGTGTTCCAAATAGGCTGCTCACGAAAGGTCTAAATTGGAAAATATAAATGTAACAAAATAAATGAATTGCGCTCACTTTCGTAGCCAGGACATGAACCCTGATTTTTGGGCTGACTTAACAGTTACCTTTTGTTGACGTTATATGTGTCCTTAGATTGCTTTCTGGTGACGCTTTGGGTGTTGGCTGGCCCCCGGCATGCCTCCTCAGGGGTCTGAAAGGATGCCCGCACCAGTGTTGCCGAAGCCCGACCATGACCCTCAAGAGATCCAGCTCCGCATACGAATTTATCATCGGTTAGAACCCTTGGAGACTTTACGGTTCTTGGAGGTCATTTGGAAGTGTTGCCATCCGTCGACCACGGGGATCGACCCATGTAACTTACTGAATTTAGGGATATAAATATAAAGTCTGTCTTGGGGAAACAGCTTCGTCGGCTGGGGTACTTGCAAGGAGTCGATCACTCGGTATTCGCTCGCAATCGCATCGCACGCTTCTTTCGTAAGGTAGTAATTCAGCCAAATCGAGTCCGTTTCCCGCTTAAGATCGAAATCCAGCACAATCAGGGAGAACCAGCCCGCCCGAATCTGCTTTACGAGGTGCCTGTCCGAGACGATGCCGTTTCGGGCCAGCAGCTCCGTTTGTAAGAGATCGGAAAATGGCGTATCGAAGCCTGCCTGGACTAGGTCGCCGCCGCGTAGGCCAATAGCCCGCGCATGAGGCGGAAAGTGCTGTCGGAAGTAGGATTGGACGGCAGAGAACTGGTCGACTGCTTGAGGAGCAGGAGCTGGCGGCGTATACCACTGTCCTGCGAACAGCGCAATCGCTAGCAGAACCATAATATCCACCGGGTATGACCCACTTTCAATTCGCTTTACCACCAGGGCTGGAACCAGCACGCTCACCATCAGAATGGTTTCGAAAAAGTACTGGATAAAAGCGGTTTGTTTCCCGATTGTTACAACTCCAAGCGCCACAGCACAGCCGAAGTAACAAAGGAGCATCCTGTCTGGATGTTTGCGAAGGTATTCGAAGGCCAGGAGTATCGCCACGCCGAACATCAGGACGAAGACCAGGATTCCGATTTTGAACTGATACCAGGAAAAAAGTGTTGCTTGAAAGAGAAAGAAGTGCCGCCAGAACTGCTGTCCAGGGAATACGATCCATTGAAACAACCCAAGAAGCCCAAAGCCGCACACCGCCAAGGCTCCCAGAAACTGCACTAACCGGCAATAGCGCTTTTCAAAGAGAAGAAACACCATCACGGCCAGGGGCCCTGCAATGTACTGCGGCTTGTAGTAAAAACCCAGACACATCAAAGGCGCTGCAAGGAGGAGGGTGCTGCTATTTCTAAACTTGTAGGCGACCAGGAATCCTGAGAAAAACAGCAGCAGGGCAACACTGTCCGATAGCGCCGAAACGCCGTGGAAGGTCACTACGCCGTAAGACAGGAACATCAACGGGCTAAGAATCGCAGCCAGCCAGTTTCGAGTGTTCCAGAAGGCAAGCAATCCACAGCCTGCCGCACACCCGAGAATGGCAAGTGCGGAAAGAAGGCGAAGCGGGAAATACGAAGGTTTTTGAGGATTGATCAGCCGCGACCCGAGCAGATAGTACAAAGGCCCGTAGGTGGCCCCGGCAAAACCTTTGTCTGAAGGTGGATCATAGATCTGAACCCCTAGTCCTAGGCGCGCCATTTCCGCAAGCGCGCACCCTTCGTAACTCTCCTCACCGGGGTAGCTGATCCGGGTGTTCCAGGAAGAGAGGTTTCGAACAGCGAAAAAGCCCGCCAGAAGAAACGCTGTAAGAGCGCAAGCAAGCCCGGCTCTGGATGATTTCTTCAATACTGGCCGGGCGGTAAGTTCGGCGGTTGACATAGAGGCAACCCTGGTGTGATGCTGGCATGGAGTCCGGAATTAAGGAGCGGTCTTCTTTTCACCCCACATCACCACGTTCCATGCCAGCCATCGTACCATTGGAATCCGAGTGAGTACGGCATCGAGAGAGCGAAGCGGAATCCACCACCACAAATCCTCTGTCTTTTCATGGGTGATGCGCTTCCAGTAGCGGTCCTGGTTGGGGTGTATGTGGTCTTTCAAATAGTACTTGGCAAACAGCACAAGGGACGCAATCCAGAACTCCCGGTGCCCGAAGTTCGAAAAATACCGGCTTGCCAGCTTCACGTCGGCGCGAGTCAGAGGCCGCTCGTCCGATGTCCGGACTTCAGTTGCCATCCTCCGGTAGATGTTAATTGCCGGATTGTAGGCAAGCGGGTCGTAGGAAAAGAAGCGGCCGCCAGGTTTGAGGATGCGCAGGATTTCATCGAACATCCTGGCGCGGTCCTGAACGTGATGGACGGCATTGGCAATGTAGACCAGGTCGTAACTCTCGCTGGGAACATTCAGTTCCTCAGCTACAGACACCACGCCCTTTAGCTTCACGCCGTACTTTTTTCCCAGGTTCAGAGCAGTTTCAATCATCCCGGGAGAAATGTCGAGCGCAGTGACGTTCGCGCCTTGCAGGGCAAAGTACACAGAGGATTCGCCCAGTCCTGAACCGATGTCGAGCAGGTTCTTGCCGGCCAGCGGCCCCATGAGCTTGAGGATAAAGCGATTTTCGAGCGCGGTCGGGCCCTCGAAGGATTCCCGGACCAGAACATCGTCAGGCCGGGTGCTGCCCGCCCATGCGTCGTGAAAAGCGGCTTCGCGTTTGTGAGTGATGGCGTCGGATGCCATTAATGCGCTCCCGCCGAGCTGTTGTTTGCCGGCTGGCGGATTCGCGATGTATCAACTGCCGCCACAGAAGGGAGTAGCCTGTCTCGGACAAAGATCGTACTGACGGGATCCTTGTAGATCTCTTTCCAGTCAGGGCTCGCACGAAGCAGCGTGGCCAGGGCGCTCTCACGTTGAATGATGCACGAGTTGATGTGGTAGGTTTGCAAAATCGCCAGGGCATCGGGGTGGATGTCCTGCACGCTGATATAGTCCGAAAACACGCCCGCCTGCTCATAAAAATCTCCCCGGCCGTCGATGAATACCTTGTGCTCGGGCCCCAAAGCCCAGAGCAGGTATCCCCCGAACCCATAATCGTTGAACATGGGCCCAGGCACGGAATGATGCCGCAGGTAATCGACAGCCTCAACAGGAAAATTGCTATTGCGGGCGACGCGCTTGGCCAGTTCCTTCCTGGATGGGACTCCCCTGCCAATGGCCAGCACGATTGCAACAATCAGCACGGCATTGATAACAGGCTTGTCCTTCTCCGGCTCGTAGGGGGGAGCCCAGCGTGCCAGCAGGGCGGCCAACAGCGGGGCGAACACGAGCGCGAAGAGGATCACGAAGCGCGTGTGCAGGCTGGTCATATAGGCCGTAAACAAAACGAGGAAGAGTTCTTCAACCCTGTAAGTCAGGCGATACGCAACCTGGGCCAGCATAAACCCAAGCAGGAGAACCAGCATAACCTTCGGCTCCCACTGATTGAAATTGAGCGGGTACCATTCTAGGATGTGCGCGGCCTGCTGCGGAAAGTAGAGGGCTTTTTCGATCGGAAAGATGAAGGCCTGGCCTCCGAAGGGAGTGAAGGGAAGAGTCACACAACCCAGCAGAAACACAATCTCTATGTGGAGCCGCTGGCGCGGCTGCCACGGCTCCATCGTGAGACCGCCCAGCCTGAAGGGGACCAGTCCGCAGATCCAATAAAGTCCCAGCACGCAAAACCCCAGGATAAACGAGCCATGAGTGTTCACCCAGATCAGAAAGAGGGGAGGCAAAATCCAGAGCGATTTCTGCAGGCCCTGCTTGTAACGCTCCAGGCAAATGAGAGTGACGAGCAGGTAGATATACCCCAGCAATTGGGGGCGAAGGGTGAAGCACATGGCGGCCAGCGGGATGATGAGAATCGTAGCGCCAAATGCTGCTTTGGAATTGCGGCTTCGCAGACAACCGTAATAGTACGTAAGAACCAGAATGATGCTGGTCAGGCCAAAGAGCAGCGTGTGCAGCCCCCTCAAACCGCCGATTTTGTAGGCAATCGCCAGCACGACCTCGCCCAGCCATTCATAGGCCAGAGGATTATTTCCGTAGGCCGTAAAGGAGTAGATGTCGGCCTTCAGCCAGTGGCCTGTCAACAGAATCTGCTGGCCAAGTTTCAGGTGCCACCAGGTGTCCGGCTCCAGCCGGAACGTAGGGAACATAATGACCGCGTTGAGGGCAACCAAAAGAACCCCCATCAGCACGGGGAATGAGAAACACTTCCGCAGCGCGCGCCGGAAGAGGGATTGCTGCTGCGGTGCTTGAACCGGGATCATTGTTTTAGTTGTCATAATGAATTGCCTGACTGGTAGTGAGAAGGGCTGCCTTTCAAAGCCTGAAATCCAAAATTCCTCCTCTTACGGGGCCCTCCACCGGGGGGCGTATCAGGACGAATGCCGACACGAGCGGCGGTTTTTTTGCGAACGTAGATCACTGCCAACTCGTCCTTGTAGATGCGCTTCCAATGGGGACTGGCAGCTAGCAAGGTTGCCAGGGCGGCATTTTTATTAATCAGGCACGAATTGATCTGGTAGCTTTGTAGCACCGCCAATGCGTCGGGTTTGATGTCAATCACGTCCATGTATGCCGAGAAGACCCCAGCCATCTCGTAGATATCGCCGCGGCCGTCAATGAATACATGATGCTGTGGTGCCAGCGTCCAAACCAGATACCCGCCAAAAAAATATTCATTAAACATGTGACCCGGAATAGGATGCCGCTGCAAATAGCGGACGGCCTGAACGGGATATTCCTGCGCAACTTGCTTGTGTAACGCAGCCCGGGACGGAAAGTACCAGCCGAACGCGCCGAGCGCTATGAACATGAGAATCGCATTCAAAACATATTTATCGATTGCAGGATCATAAGGAGGCGCCCAGCGGGCAAGAATCGAAGCCACCAGGGGGGAAAAGATGATCGCGTACAGGATCGCGAAACGGAAATGCAGAAACGCCAGGTATGTGACAAGCACAAAAAGGGCGAGTTCCTCTAGTCGATAGCGAAAACGGAAAGCAATCTGGGCCACGATAAACGCGAACAGAAGAGCCAGAAGCAGTTTGGCCTCCCACATTCCAGCGTTCAGTGGCTGCCATTCGGAGATGTCGGCGAAATTGAGGGGTAAGGAAGTTGCCACTTCAACTGGAACGGCAGCCAGTCGCGTGCCATATGGGGTGAGCGGAAGAACTGCCACGCTCAGCAAACCAATCAATTCCAGATGGAGACGTTGTTCCGGCCTCCACCGGACCGCGTAAAGTCCACCCGAAGAAAAGTCCACAAGGCCGCAAAGCCAATAGATCCCGAGCACCATGAAGCCCAGCGTAAACGACCCGTGTGTGTTGACCCAGACTAGAAAAACAAGGGGCACCACCCAGAGTGACTTAAGCTCTCCCTGCCGAAACCGCTCGAGAAAAATGAGCACCATGAGGAGAAGAATGTAACCGAGCAACTGGGGCCGGAGTGTGAAACAGACGCCGGCTATCGGTAGCGTCAGAACGGCTGCAGCAAACGCTGCTTTGGAGTTTCGGCACCGCAGCCAGGCAAAGTAGTAAATCTGCAGAAGTATAACGCTGGTGAGCGCGTAAAGCAGGAGGTCCATTCCGCGCAAGCCGCCCAGCCGGTAGGCAAGCGCGGTCAAGACTTCACCGCCCCACTCATAGGCCACACGGGGCATTCCATGAACCGTAAATGACCAGGTGTCGACCCTAGGCCAGTGGCCGGTATGGAGAATCATGTCTCCATACTTCATGTGCCACCACGTGTCCGGATCGAGGCGCAGTGACTTTTCAATCTCAAAGTTTACGCCCAGCAGCGCCGTAGCCATCAAAACCGGAAACGAAAAGCATTTTTGCAGGATGGCGCGCATGCGTGAAACTTTGCCCTTCTGAAGGTTCTCTTGCACCGTGCTGGTTGCCTTAGACCGGGTCATCAACTCTATGCATTCCTCCTGAAGGCCTGAGTCTTTGTGGCGGCCTGATTGTTCCGGCCGGAGTGCTCTTCACGGACGTAAATAATGGTCAGGTCGTCCCCGTAAACTTTCTTCCAGTCGGAACTCGCGGCCAGCAAAATGGCCAATGCGCTGTTTTGTGGAATCAGGCAGTACTTGATCCTGTAGCTTTGTAATATGGCAAATGCATCGGGTTTGAGTCCGACGACGCCCGCGTAATCAGAGAAAAGGCCGGCGGGCTCGTAGATATTCCCCCTACCGTCGATAAAGACCTTATTCATCGGAACCATTGCCCACACCAGATAGCCCCCATAGGAGTAATCGTTGAACATGCGGCCCGGAATGGGATGTTGCCTGAGAAATCGGACAGCCTGAACCGGGTAATTCCTGGCGACATTTCTTCGAAGAGCAGTCTGGGACGGGAGGAAGCACACGATGGCGGCAAGAGTTGCAAGCATCAGCACGGCATTTAGGGCGTGCTTATCGATTCTGGGATCGTAAGTTGGCATCCAGCGGGCGATGATCGAGGCTGCCAGCGGCGCAAAAACAATCACATAAAAAATGACAAACCGAAAGTGCACGAATGTGGCGTAAAGCACAATGGAGAAGAGGGCGAGATCTTCTACCCGATAGCGCAGGCGGAAAGCCAACTGGGCCAAGATAAAGCCGAACAATAGGATCAGGAGCAGCTTGACCTGCCAGAAATCGGTGTTTATTGGCTGCCATTCGATGATATCGGAAAGATTGAGTGGCAATGAGTTGGCATATTCAATAGGAACAGCAGCGAGCCGGCTGCCGTAGGGCGTTATGGGAAGGACCGCCACGCTCAACAGGCCCACCACCTCCATGTGCAAACGCTGTTTCGGTCTCCAGCGGACCGCGTAGATCCCACCCGAAGAAAAGTCCACGAGGCCGCTCAGCCAGTATAGCCCAAGCACCATGAAGCCCAACACGAACGTTCCATGGGTGTTGACCCAGAGCAGGAAAACCAGAGGCAGCGCCCACAGCGTTTTCTGCGCACCCAGGCGGAACCGCTCCAGCAAAATGAGGGTGATGACCAGAAGAATATAGCCCAGCAACTGGGGACGAAGGGTAAAGGTGAGCGCCGCCACGGGCAGCAGGATGAAGGTCGAAAAAAACGCAGCGTATGCGTTCCGGCAGCGCAACCAGGCAAAGTAATAAACCAGAAGGGTCAGGATGCTGGTCAGGATGATGAGCAGCACATCGAGTCCACGTAATTCCCCAAGTCGGTAGGCGAGCGCGGTTAAAACTTCGCCGCCCCATTCGTAGGCCACGCCGGGCATTCCATGCGCGGTGAACGACCAGGTGTCAACCGTGGGCCAGTGGCCGGACTGGAGAATCGTTTCACCATATTTGAGGTGCCACCAGGTATCAGGATCGAGCCGCAATCCGCGCTCGATGGCATAAGTGGCGGCCACCAGTATGGTTCCAAGGAAAGCGGGAAAGGAGAAGCATTTCTTCAGTAGCGCGCGCGGGCGGGAGGCTTGGGAGTTTTGGAGCTGCCCGTTGGTAGTCAGTGTCGTCCCGGATTGGGCCATTTCTAGTTCAGCCCCCCTGATGAAGTCTGCAGGGTATTGGGGCCCCGACCGGCCTTGCCAGAATCGCCGTCCCTGACGTAAAGGGCAGCCACGTCATCCTGGTAGACCCGGTTCCAATGTGGATCGGCGCCAAGGAAGGTTGCAAGCGGGGTGCCCCGCTGAAGCAGGCACGACTGGATGCCGTATCCTCTGAGCAATTGTTGGGTTCCCGGGGCGAGGTTGACGATCCGGCGGAAATCGGCGAACACTCCGGTGCGCTCGTAGAGATCTCCGCGCCCGTCGATGAATACGCCCTGATGCGGCATCCTGGCCCAGATCAGGTACCCGCCAAACCCATAGCTGTTCAGCATGGGTCCCGAAAGCGGGTGTTGGCGGAGATAACGAACGGCCTGGACGGGATAGTTTGCCGCAACTTTCTGCTCGAGGTCCGCCCGGGAAGGGAAGTATCTGACCCAGGCGACGGCCATCCCCAGAATCAGCACTGCGTTCAGCGCATGCTTGTCGATATTGCGGTTATAAGGATCTACCCAGCGGGCAATCAGCGCGGCCAGCAGCGGTGCAAATATGATCGCAAAGACGATTGCAAAGCGGATATGGACACAGGTTTCATAAGCTGCAAACAGGAAAAACGACATGTCTACTATGCTGAAGCGAGGTCTGAGCGTCAGGAGTGCCACTACAAACAAAAGGACGAGCAGGAGAAACAGTTTGGCCTGCCACTGGCTGAAGTCTGCGGATTGCCATTCCTGAACATGGGCCATATTGCCGGGCAGTGAAAAGACGTACTCAACCGGTACGGTAGCCAGACGGGTTCCATAAGGCGTGATGGGAAGCATCAGAACGCAAAGGAGAGCCGCCAGCTCGAGGCGGATTCGGTCCCGCAGCGCCCATCGTTCTGTGTGAAGACCGCCCCAGGAGAAGTCCGCAAGGCCGCATGCCCAATAGAGTCCCATGGCCATGAAGCCCAGCACGAAAGAACCGTGGGTGTTAACCCACAGCAGGAACACAGGGGGCAGGAACCACAACGCCCGTCGACTCCCCTGGCGGAACTGCTCCAGGCAGATGAGCGTGACCAGGAGGAATATGTAACCGAATAGCTGGGGGCGCACGGTCATCGACAGCATGGCCAGCGGGACGACGGCGGCGGTTGCCAGGAACGCGGCCTTGCACTCTCTGCACTTCAGCCAGGCGTAATAATAGATCAGCAGGGTAAGCAGGCTGCTGGACGCCACCAGAAGCAACTCGGTTCCCCTCAATCCTGACCGGGAGGCCAGAGACATCACCACATCACCCAGCCACTCGTAGGCAATCCAGGCCGCCCCGCGAGCCGTAAATGAGTAGTGATCAATAACAGGGAAGTGTCGCGTGGCCAGAATATCGCTGCCGACCCTGATGTGCCACCACGTATCCGGGTCAAGGCGGATGGAGCGCTCGGCAACAAACACCCCGCTGACCAGGATGGCTCCCAGGAGCACCTGGAATGAGGAGATTTTACGCAGCAGTTTGCTCCAGAAAGACTCCTTAAGTTGAGTTCCGGCGGGAGGAGCCGCAGGGACGGTGGATTCAGGTTCTGTAACAGGAATGATCGTGTCAGGCATGATGGATGCTAACGCACCGGCTCAACATGTCCTTGTTCCGGCTGCTGCGGTTTCATTTTGCGATTCTTTCGGTTACATTGATGACGGCGGGCCGGTTCTGTTCGTTGAAGCCCAGCCGCTCGCGCACGAAATAGAGGGGCCTTCTCTTGGATTCTCCATAGATTCGACCCACATACTCGCCGATGATCCCCAGGCAGATCAGTTGAACACCGCCGATGAATAACACGGCAACCAGGGAAGATGTCCAGCCCCGAACCATGTGAGCAGCGAAGAAGTGCGCATACAGGGCATAAACGATGCCCAAAATGGCCAGGCCGGAGGCCGCAAAGCCTGTCCAGGTGGCAAGTCTTAAAGGCGTAATGGAGAACGAAAGGATGCCGTCCGTTGCCAGACGCAACATTTTGAAAAGGGGATATTGGGTGGCGCCTGCGTAGCGGGCCGCGCGCGTGTAGGGAACCGCCACCTGCGAAAAACCCAGCCAGCTCACCATTCCCCGCACAAACCGGTCGCGTTCCGGCATGGAAAGCAGGGCATCAACAGCGGCGCGGTCCATCAGGCGGAAATCTCCGGTGTCGAGCGGGATGCTCGTGTCAGACAGTCGATTGATGATGCGGTAGAACGCCTTGGCCGTCCAGAGCTTGAAAGCCGTTTCCCCCGGCCGGCAGGTTCGAACGCCGTAGACGACATCGTAACCTTCGCGCCAGCGGGCAAGGAATTCGCCAATCACTTCCGGCGGATCCTGAAGGTCGGCGTCAATGATCACCACCGCATCGCCTGAGGCGTGTTCCAGTCCGGCCGTGATGGCCACCTGGTGGCCGAAATTTCGGGAGAGCCGAACTACCCTCACGCAACTGTCTGCAGCCTGAAGTTCGCGCAAAACCGCGGCGGTCCCGTCGGTGCTGCCGTCATCAACATAAATGATTTCAAAACAGGTGGTCGCGTCACGTGTGGAGGTTTTCAGCTCGCCGACCGGTTGTGGCCTGAGGTCTGGCGCGGAATTACGGACCGTTCCTGCCGATTCCAGGGCCGTGGTGAGACGACGATGGGTTTCCCGTAGTCCGTCTTCTTCGTTTTTGCAGGGAACCACCACCGAGAGCAAGGCCGCCCGTCCCTCGTCGGCAGACCTGGGAGCCGGCGATCCATGCAATCGAGGGCGTTCGAAGAATGCGTGACTCATTTTGGACCCCTCATGATGACAGAACTCTTTTGCCCGTTGCCACCGGTTGGCTGCATCAGCCGACGCCAAACAATAGCTCAAAGCAAGTTGCGGGCCAATCGACGCAGTTCCAGGCCAGAGGGAGAATTTAGAGGGTTATCTGATTAATTATTGGCGTGTACATGAGAGGTTACTACCATTTTGTCCCAGTCAAATCCAGCTAACCTCTTAAGCATCAATAAGTCTTGATATCTGCCGGAGACAGCCTCTATGCCCAAATGTCACCAGAAGTAGACAGGCGCGCTGGCCACTCTGAAGGTTTCAAGGGGGCAATATCGGAGGCTATTTGCTCGTGGAATGCCCTCTCGAAGGGGTATCTCACGGTCAATCTGAAACAGGAAGCTGTCCTCTCGGCCTGTGGCCCGGATAATGGTGGCTTCCCACGGTGAACAGGTTGCAGGTCGTTCCTCCCCCCATCGCCGCCTACTGGATCAGGCGGACAGGGATGGGCGTACCGCCTCCAGTGGAAATTGTGGTGCCGCCACTGCCCCCGCCCGTGCCACTGCCGCCGCTGCCGCTCCCAGCCCCGGCAGCGCAGGAAGAAACGTTCATAACGTCGGCGTAGACATTACCCATATTGGAACCGTCTTGATAATCAACAAACAACTGGATGAATCCGATGATAGTAACGGTAGTAGTGGACGGGCACGAACTACCCGGGCAGAGGACTGTCCCGTCATAAACGGGGATTGTAACAATCGAATCCGAGTTTGCAATCACGCCGGTCTCTCCGTAGGGATTGTTGGAGCCTGCGGTGATTGTCCATGAGGCAGGATCAAAGGTGTCCATACCGGTGGGGGTACTCTTGCTCCCGCTCTGATGGATCAGGCAGTCAACTCCCTGTTCAGTGGGGCCTACCATGTTGCCGGTGATGGGCTGGATCTCCTGGGCGCCACAAACGATCGTGTTGTGATTGCAGCACTCGATGTTCTGGCGATAAAGGGATCCGCTGCCTGTGCCCCCACCTCCGCTCCCGGTGGCGCAAGCCGGGCAATCGCTGGCAACCGAGCCTGCAGGAAGAAACACGGGCCAAAATTTACCTGGGGCGGCGGTAGCGCCGCCGGTGGGGTCGCCCGGCTTGATCACAATTTGTTCACCCTGGACTCCGGCGGTGGCAAGGCCCGGGTTCTCAATGGCGCCGGTTGTTGGATTAATGAAATAATCGTAGCCGGGGCAGTTCGGGTTTCCAGGTGAAGCAGGGTGGTCCTGATCGCAATTGGGCAGCAGCCAGGGCTTCAGGCATTCTGCGCCCACGCTTGTGGTTGACCCCGAAGGGTTAAAGGCTTCTGCTTTGGCTGTGGCGGAGACATCTGCGGAGTTGATGCCAAAAATCTTCACGAAGAAGGTGGGCATGGGGTTGTTGTGGCTGCTATCCCGTGCAGCCACAACCTGGATTTGCGGATCGGTGGTGCTTATCGAAGGGAAGGTGATATCGGCGTCCGTTATGCCCGGGGATACGCCGGCAATCAGGTTCTGGTTTCCAACCGCTTCAGCCGTCTGCCGGGCAATCGCCTGGCACGAGCTTGAGATTGTCGAACCTGTGTTTGACGTACACCCCGCAGTGACAAGTGACTGGGCCCCTGCCAGCGCCGCCGCATCCGCAGCACGCTGGGCTTGGCTCCGCCCGACGTAAAGTGAGGCGAGGTCGACGCCCAGACCTGCCATTCCGAGGATAAAGATCATGGCCACTGCGATCAGCACAATGCTAACTCCACGCTCATTAGGGCGTTTCCCACTCAACTCTTGGGGTGTTCTCATAACCTCATGCTCCTCTGTGTTAATCAGGGTTCGCCATCATGGCATCGGTTTCAATACGGATGGGGTCGGCGAATGTTGCGGAAGGGACCAACAGCTTGATGACCTGATCGAAGCCAAACGTCCAGTCGTAGGGGTAATATAGTGTTACGCGCGTGGAGGAGACTGTTACCACATTGCCGGTGTTGGGGTCGGTGTACGTAACCGGTACATTCCGTTCGATTAGCAGGCCGTAGTTGACCCCGCCGCTGGTCGTATAGTAAGTTCCACTGCAACTTCCCGGGCAGGGGGTCCAGCTCAAAGTCGTGCCAATGAATGAGGTGTTAATCCCGGCATCCTGCAGGTAGGTTACGACGTCATCATAGATAGTTTGAACCGAGGCGGGGGTGGTCGTTGTGGTATCGATCACACTTTCGGAACCGCCGATGCGGGCGCCCTCACGGGCGGCATTGGCGAGTTTCTGTTTGATGTTATAGGCTTGCGAAAAATCCAGAAGGCCCACCACCATCACCAGAATCAGGGGCAGCGCCAGTGCGAACTCAAGAAGTTCGGCTGCTTCCGTTTCCCTCAGGCGCCGGGCAAACTTTAACGCCGTCAGGCGGGACGAACTCCCCAGGCGCCTTGTCAGGCCCGACGCGGCGCACCTTAACCGCCAGGTTCCAGGGCCTTTGATCTTGCTAGTTGATGTTGACACAGACCCTTACTCCTCCCCCCTCAATAGCTGGTTCCCACCGGGCAAGTCGCCGGCTGGTTTTCCAGCCGCATCTGTACCGTCGTTGAAAGGTTGATGGTCGATAAGTTGATGCTGGTGAAGGGAAGCGAAAAAGTATAGGGATAATTAAAGGTAACGCGCAGGCCACAGATGTACGGCACCGGATCGTTGGGATCCAACTGGACGTAGGTGATCGAGGCGTTCGTGACTTGGGCCGGATCCAGATGGGCCGACAGCAGAACAGGATCGACGAAATTGCTCCAGATATCGCTGGCCGTGTAAACGGAGGCTCCGGGACAATACGTGGAGTCAGCACAAGGCGTCAGAACCACCTGTTTGGCCCCTTCTCTTGCCGCCCGGGTGATGGTTTGATATGTGTTCCAGGCGCGACCGAAGCTGATGATCCCCAGCAGCAATACCATGAGCAAGGGGATCACTACGGCCGCTTCCACCAGTTCAGCGCCTGATTCTTCCCTGCAATTTGTAACTAGTCGGACACTAACACGTCTAAGCAGAGTCCTTGGCATATGACACATGCGCCCCCATTCTACCCGCCCAGCGTAGAGCATAATACAATATCCCCTTTAAATATAGCAGTTTCCTCCCTACGCCTCGTAATACACCAGCAAATCTCTTGCCAAAGATGCCCTCGAACGGACCAGATGGGTCCGCACCTGGCCAGAAATTCCTTAATATGAGTACCCATAAATCTACCTATTGTCAATAGGGTAAACACCCCCTCCAATATTCTCGGCTTCGCCAGATAGGGGCAGCGGCCACCGCCGCCCGGGTATTTTTACGCTCGAAGGTGCTGAAAGGCCGGCAACATTTCGAACGGTTTGCGCGTGCTGGCGATGGATTCGCCCAGTTGCTCAACTCTCTCCTCCTGCAGGTTGCCCAGCAGCAGGGCGGCGCGCTGGAGATAATCAATCCGTTCAGGAACAAGCCCCATGAGCCTGGCGCATGTAGCGTCTACGGACACGGGATCGTCCCCAGCTACCAGAACTCCGGAGGCCTTGGGTGTTCCCTGGATGGGACCATTGCCCTCCATGCCCACGATGCCGTCCACGATGGCAAAATCCGGCCGGACCGTGCTGTTGATGTCCAGGATTGACTTGCTGATGCCAGCCCAGTGCAGCACATTCTTGGGCCACCCATAACAACTTCCCGGAACAATGCCAAACATGTTCTTGAGGGCCAGAGTGACTCCCACCCAGTGGTGGGTTTTCATCTTGGGCATCGAAACCACAAAGTCAGCCGCCAGGACCGCCTTCGGCAGGAACAATGATTTCAGCCGGGAGGCGCGTGTGCGGGTTTCAACCTGCGAAACTTCGTCGGTATTCAAGTCGACGAAAGACCGGTCCAATGGGCCCAGGTAGTCTCTCAGGCGCAGTTCTTCCAGGATACCTTCCGTATCACGTTCATGCCCGGGCCCCTCGGCAACCACCACGGACTTTGCGCCCAGCCGCAGAAACGCTTCCCGCGCCGCCCGGATCACCACAGGGTGGGTGTTGATCATCCCTTCCATGTCGGGTTCAACAAAATTTGGTTTCAGCAGGACCGACTTGTCACGCACGGGCGGCCGCAGCTCCTGCAACATTTCCCAGAGGACGGCTGCCACGTCGGCCTCATAGCTTGAAACGCTCCGGATGGCCACTGTGGAGGGAGAGCGGTTATACGAGGGTGCGAGGCGTGTGTTGGAATAACTCATTTCGTTTCGGCCGCCTGTGATGCACTCTTGAGCCAGGAGGGAACACCGCCCAGAGCCAGTGAAGCCCAGGCCATGGCTGGAATGCTTTGCAGGAATTGATTGTTGGCGTAGAAATCGCCCAGCCGGGTTTCAAGGGGATTCTCCGCCCGGCCGTAAACTTTGAGGCAAAGATGGGCCAGGGCCAGCGATGCCGGGCTGCGGAGGCTCTGATAGCGCTGCCGCAGCCATTCCACGCTTTCCACGTTGACGGCATGGTCCTGGCGATGTCTCAAAGCCAGCAGGGCCCATACGGTCGGTGAAATCCTGGGGACCCCGGGAACGCCGTAAACCAGGGGATTGCCTGCATTCCAGCCGCCGCCAGGGCAGGCCCGGTCATAGAGCATCTTTTCACCCATTTGGATGCGTTTGAGGGCATGCGAAGGGCGATCCACGGCGGGGATGTTCTGGAGCAGGATCAGCGCATAGGCCGTGGGTTCCACCCAGCTTGCCGTGTTGGGCGTCCAGCCCCATCCTCGAAGGCCATGGTCCTGGTGGACCACGGAGTGGGCCTGCTGCTGCTGCCGCAAGCGCCATAAAAAATTGCCCTCTGCCGGCCAAGTTTCGTTCAGCCAATTTGCTCCGCGGACGATGGCATCCTGCGACGGGCCTTTGAGGCTTAGGAGAGCAAGGCATGCCAATGCGGTAACCCAGCAGCCTGGTTCCTTGCCGGAGGCGTTGGGCCATGCGCCTCCTTTCATCTGCGCCCGCTGCAGCCAGGCGGCCGCGGAATCAAGTATTTTGCCGGGTGATGCTTCCGGCGCCTGCAGGGCGAGAACGGACCAGGCGGTGGGTTCAGTGGTGCTGGGGATCCCGGGCCGGTAGCCCCATCCGCCATCCGCGTTTTGGGCGGCCCGCAACAGATCGGGGAAGAAAACCTGTGCCGGGGTATGAATGTCGCGCTCCTCAGTCGAAAATGCGTATAAGCCTGTACCTGCGGACATTCCTGTTACCCGGAATCAGAGGAGTTACATGATGTGTTCTTGCGAGGCGGCCGGTTCAGCCTCCCCAATTCCCAGATCCTCATCATCAAGCTGGATCTGCAGTTGATTGATCAGGCGGTGCAAATATCCACGCGCCACGCCCAGGGTGCGTGCCGCATCGACCTTGCGGCCTCCGCACTCGCGAAGAGTGCGCATAATCAGGCGCCGCTTGAATTCGCGGACCTCGTCTTCGTAGGAGCGCCCCGCCAAGGCCTGCTCGAAATTTCCCCGAAGGCTGTTGGGCAAATGCCAGGTTTCAATGGCGGGCCCATCCGTCATCACCACGGCGTGCTGGACGGCGTTTTCAAGCTCCCGGACGTTTCCGGGCCACTGGTATTCCTCCAGGGCATGGATGGCCAGAGGTGAAAATCGGGTCGCGGACTTTCCAAACTGTTGTGCGAAGCGTTGCAGGAAGTGCTGGGCCAGAATCGGAATCTCGTCGCGGCGGTCGCGAAGGGCCGGGATCTGGATCTGCACCACGTTCAGCCGGTAAAACAGGTCCTTTCGGAATCGTCCCTCTTCCACCATGGCTTCCAGGTTCCGGTGCGTGGCGCAAAGCACCCGCACGTTGGCTTCAATGGGTGTATTGCTTCCCAGCCGTTCGAACGACCGCTCCTGAAGCACCCTCAGCAGCTTGGATTGCAGCCCCAGGGGCAGGTCACCGATTTCGTCCAGGAGAAGGGTCCCGCCGTGGGCTGCCTCAAACCGCCCGCGCCGGGTGGTGATAGCGCCCGTAAAAGCACCCTTTTCATGCCCGAAGAGCTCGTCGTCCACCAGGGTTTCCGGCAGATTGGCGCAGGAAAACGCCACCAGGGGACCGTTGGCGCGAGGACTGATGTGATGAATGGCGCGGGCCAGAAGCTCTTTACCCGTGCCGGTTTCGCCGGATATCAGCACGCTGACGTCACAGGGCCCCACCTTGCGGGAGGTCTCAAAGACCTGGTGCATGGGCTCAGAGGTTCCCAGCATGTCTCCAAAGCGCCCTGCCGAGAGATCGTGGGAACGCAGGTCCGCCAGTTCTCTTTCTATTCTGTGATAACGGTTTGCCCGCCGCAGAAGCAGCCGCAGTTCCGCCATGTCGGGGGGGCTTGAGAGTGTGTCGTAAGCGCCGTTTTCGATGACAGTCCGGGCAAGGCTGTCGTCGGAGTCGCCCACGATGGCGATCATGGGCATGGAGGAATCGCACTTTTTGATCTCATCCATCAAATGGAGGGTTGCTTCGGCACTCTCCTCCTCTGCGCTGTCGTGCAGGTCCAGCAGTACCACGTCGCACCATGCCCGCTTTGCTGGAGATCCATCAAGATCATTCTGTTCGCTGGTTCGGACTTCGTAGCCAGGTCCGAGGGCTCTGGTGACGACTTCTGCAAAGGGACCATCTGAACTGTGAAACAATACCCGGATAGCTTGCTCACACATTAGCTATACCCCGCTCTCCCGGCAGCTTCTGACCATCTGCCTGCTGTACATTCCGTGTGACCGCACATGTACAGTGCTTAACTGGTAAAACTCATGGTTCTTGCTTTCCCCCCCAGTGCAAAAGTTTTACTGCAATTGAAGTTTGCTTGCAATGGTACTAAAGTACAATGTTAAAACTCCAGTCAAAGCCACTTGTTGATCTGGTTTCTGTGAAGCCGGGGCGCTCCAGATAATAACCATACTTTATTCAACGGTCGGAAATTCATCTCAAAAACTTCAGAAAGCCAAGTGTTTAGTGGATTTGCCGGTCCGCCCATTGGCTCGCGGTTTGAAGGGCAGGACCCCTCCGATCAATGCAAGACTACCACGAAATTCGGCGTTGCGGGCAGGGAATTAGATCGGGTGCAGACGGCCCCTTTTGCCTTAAGACTTGCGCATCGTCCAACCCGTTAATTAAATGGGGTGCCTTCGTAGTAAATAGCCTGCCCAAACCTCCGGGCGGCTGCGATCCTGTCGTCATCCGCATGGGCGCCGTGATGGCCAACGCCGTCTATGACGCCACAGGCGTCCGCATGCTGCAACTGTTCATCACACGCCGCAGCGTGTCAAAGCAGCTTTGTCCCGCGCTTGATGGATAGTCCGGGCGCGGTGCAGACCTTGGAGCGCGGCGGCGGATTTTGAGAAAGGGGCGCGAGTTTTGTGAAAGGGCACGACTTCAGTCGTGCCGTCCGATGGCTTGCCGCACACTCGCGGGCTTCTGATTTTCGTAGGGGAGGGCTCCGCCCTCCCGCTTTCTCATTGGCTGACCCGGACCGCGCGGGAGCCCGGAGGGCTCCCCTACGGAATCGCTCCCGCGCGCCTC
>JAJYJL010000825.1 GCA_021789565.1 Acidobacteriota bacterium | reverse complement strand
GTACACAATTCTTTCGCGTGGTCTTTCTTGCAGGGCCGCAAGATTAAGGTCAGGGTCTGGCAACAGGCTTCCCATATCACGCAGAGGAAGCAGGAGATGAAGGTTGTTTACCAGCTTGTTCAGGACATCTGAAAGAATGCGAGGGGTATTCCGCAACGGAAGGTATGAGCAAGGTTTTGTTCTTGCGCCACAATGGCCGTGGAATGGCCGGGATCCAGTTGCGCCACCGCCAATTCCCCCTCAAACGGCAGGCGCCATCACGATGTCACTAGAGTTTGTGCCAGGCTGGAAATCCAGTCCCTTATTGTTCAACCCCTTCTGGACCCTGCAAATCAAATCACGGGGAACCATCTCCCCCCCAAAAATCCCCTTCCCCGGCACTCTTAGGTGGTTCAGCTTTTCGGCGGCGCCGACAGAAACTGCTGATGCCAGCGCATACCGAAGCTCTATAGCGCAGCGATTCTAGCCCTTCGAGGCCTTAAAAGTCAAGTTACTCTCTAGTTAATAGCGGGTCGCCGTGGGCCGTTCCCTAGACCGATCCTGGCCTCTGGGACTCGCCTCGGGCGAGGTCTGCACGCGATTACGCATGCGATAATATCTCAATTCCATTCAGGTATTTACCTCCCTACACACTAGGAGATTGATCACCCAAATTGCTGGGTTCACCGAATTGTGACATGCCACGCACGGCGCTTATGCTTAAGGCGTCTCGAGGAAATTCTCAGGAAGATTCTGGTTGAAAGCCACCTTGGGATTTATGTGGATCGGGTGAATTGACGATAGCAATAGTGGGATTCAAGGAGTCTACGGCTCAGGAATACTCGCTCAACCTTGAGACCACTAAGAGGTTTCCCGAATCCTGCAAGACATATGCAGAGCGAGCCTCGCTGAAGGAGGGGCAGGATGAGACAGTTCCTGATGGGGCTATGGCGTGAGGAAGAAGCACAGAACGTGCCTGAATACGCCTTACTTATACTTCTGATCTGCTTGACTGCGGTTTCAACCATGGGCAGCATGGCCACCAAGGTCAACACCATCTGTAACAATGCTAGTACCCGCATGGCAGTTGCGGCCGGCAACCCGGTTTTGACAGGGGGGTCCGTCGGCTATGCCTCCGAGCCTCCCGCCAACCCGCAGTCCAAGTTTGGCGACAAGAAACCAAATCACGACGATTAGGGCCATTAATCGCAGGGCGCGATGGTTTTATGCTCGGTGGCCATTGAGCCCGGGCTTGTCTGGCAGAATTTCTACCAATCATCTCCTCGCGCAAACGGAAAAGCACACGCCGGGTGGCGTAATGCGCTAGCGCCCCATTTCCGCATTTCTCACGGCCGGGCTGGCAGCCGGTCCAGGGCATCCGCAATAACGTCATAAACAGTGTTGAGTTCCGCAGGCGTGATCACATAAGGCGGCAGAATATAAACAATGTTGCCCAGTGGACGCAACAGCACGCCCTTTTCCAGAAAGAATTCATAAAGGAACGGCCGCAGCTTCGAAAGGTAACCCGTATCCCCCGCCTCAATTTCGATAGCGGCAATGGTGCCGATGGAGCGCACATCACCAACGGCTGGATGCATCCGGAGCACAGGCAGACGCTCGGCATGAATCTGCTCGATGGCGGTGATGCGCTCAAATACAGGCTCCGACTCAAAGATCTTCAGGCTCGCGATGCCGGCCGCGCAGGCCAGCGGACTTCCGGTATAGGAATGGCCGTGGAAGAACGTCCGCATGCGGTCATGGGAACGAAAAACCTCGCGAATGGAATCGGTACACACCGTGGCGCCGAGCGGAAGAAAGCCACCCGTGATGCCTTTTGAAAGGCACATGATGTCCGGAACAAGTCCGGCGCGCTCGCAGGCAAACATGCTTCCCGTGCGCCCGAACCCCGTGAGGACTTCATCGGCAATCAACAGCACGTTGTGACGTGTACAGAGTTTGCGAATTCGCTGGAGGAATTCCATCGGGTGGACGATCATTCCGCCAGCGGCCTGCAGCAGCGGCTCAACAATCACCGCAGCGATCTCCTCATTTTTCTCTTGCAGCAGACGCTCCAGCGGTTCAACGCAGTCAATGTTGCACGTCTCTCGTTTCTTGCCCACCGGGCAGCGGAAGCAGTACGCGGAAGGGACGCGGTTGACGGGAAACCGCAGGCTGTCAAACGCCGCCACAAAGGAAGAGTCTTCTCCAACAGACATTGCCCCCGCTGTATCACCGTGGTAGGCGTGTTCCAGAGCCACAAACTTCCGCCTGTCGCGATTACCCTGGTTCCACCAGAATTGCATCGCCATCTTCAACGCCACTTCCACGGCGGTCGATCCGTCATCTGAAAAGAAGATATGTTGGAGCGGTGCCGGCAACAATTTGCGCAGCCCCGCTGCCAGTTCTTCGGCGGGTCCGTGCGTAAAGCCGGCAAAGATCACCTGCTCCAGTTTCAGTGCCTGCTCAGCGATGGCCGCAGCAATCAGCGGATGCGCATGGCCGTGAAGGTTCACCCACCAGGAAGAGATCGCGTCCATCAGACGGCGACCGTCCCGCGTGTAAAGATAGACGCCTTCCGCCCGGTCTATGAAAATGGGATCTGGCTCAAGCGCATCCTGTGTGAAAGGGTGCCAGATAGAGAGTGGGATCTCAGACATTCAGTCGAAATTTCTCCTGTCGAATTCGCGATTAAAGACCTCCAGCAGCGCCGCACGGTTGATGACCTCAAGCAGCGGCACCCGGCCGATGACAGGCGCTCGGCCATAGCGTTCGATAGCACTCTCGGAGTCCCGGTTCGGCGCACCCACAACCACAACACCCTTCACCGCAAGCCCCACCTCCTGAAGCGCTCTGAGCGTCAGCGTCGAATGGTTGATGGTCCCAAGGGCGCTCCGGGCCACTACCACCACGGGAAGACCGAGCCGACACATCAGGTCCAGCATGAACTCCGACTTGTTCACTGGCGCCATCACGCCGCCCGCGCCCTCAACAATCAGCGGCCCCGCAAGCTTGACGGCAGGGCAGCGAATTGTGGCAAGGTCGATCGTCACCCCCGCCCACTCAGCGGCCAGGTGGGGCGAGACCGGCGGATCAAAAACATAGCATTCCGGAAGCGTCCGCTCCGCGGGCAGCTCAGCCAGCTCCATCACGGTGCGCCGGTCACTGTCTTCCGTGGCGCCCGTCTGGATTGGCTTCCAGTAGACACCATCCAGCGCCGCGCAAAGCAGCGCCGAAACCAGTGTCTTGCCCACCCCGGTGTCCGTTCCGGTAACAAAGAGGTCCGAGCTCATGACGTTTGCCTAATATAGCGCGATAGGGACGGAAACGGCACCCGATTTTGTATCGGGGGGCGGGACTGGCAGCCACAAGACCGATATTTGTGTCGCGGGCGGTGCCGACTCGCCCAGCCGGCGTCGGTCTTTTTTTGATTTACGGCGGGTTTCGGCGTATAAAAGAACAGTTTTACCACTAAGAAAGGTATGACAGACCTCTAAGCGCAGCAAGGTGGCGGGCATCCGGACCGGGAAGCGAGCACGCATGGCCTGAGTTCAGCCACTGCAGGGCCTGGAGTTCAGGACGGTATCGAGGGAAGGGAGAAGAGATGAAAACATCAGGGGTATGGAATCGGCGCTATTTTCTGACCGGTCTTGGGGCCGCGGCAGCCGCCTGGCCCGGCAAGGGGCTGGCCCGAAGCAGGAAGGCCGCCGTTGAGCACTCCGCTTCCGGCAACATCTACAAGGAACTCGGCGTCAAGACCATCATCAACGCCTGGGGAACCATCACCATCATCAGCGGCTCGCTGATTCCACCCGAGGCCATGGCCGCCATGAATGCGGCGGCCCAGCATTACGTCAGCATTCCGGAGCTTCTGGAAGCCACCGGCGACCGGATCGCCCAAATGCTCAAAGACCTGCCGGCCGGCCACTCCGCCACCGTCACCTCCGGCGCAGCGGGGGCCATCATGTGCGGCGTTGCGGGAACCCTGACGGGCGAGAACAAGGAACTGATCCGCCAGTTGCCGGACCTGACAGGGATGAAGAGCGAAGTCCTGATGCTGAAGAGCCAGCACCGGCACTACGGATACAATCCGCAAATTCTGGCCAGCGGAGTGAAGATTGTTGAAGTGGAATCACCCGACGACGTTCGCCGTGCCGTCAGTGAGAAGACGGCGCTCATGTTCTTTGCGAATTACATGGACGGGAGCAGCGAGATCAAGGTGGCCGAATGGGCCAAGCTCGGCAAGCAGTACAACGTTCCCACGTTTAACGACTGCGCGGCGGACACGCCTCCGGTTTCGCACCTGACGGACTACAACAATATGGGATACGACCTGGTGGCTTTCAGCGGCGGCAAGGGGCTGCGAGGCCCGCAGTGCTCCGGGCTGCTGATCGGCCGCAAAGATCTGGTGCGCGCCGCGCGCTTCAATTCCGCTCCTTTTGCTCCCACTATCGGGCGCGGCATGAAGGTGGGGAAGGAAGAAATTGTGGGCATGTGGAAGGCGCTGGAAATCTATCTTAGCCAGGACCAGGAAAAGCTGACCCGGGAATGGTGGGACCGGCTCCATTACGTTTCAAAACAACTGCGAATTGTTCCGGGTGTTTACACCGCCGACTTCGTACCGCCGATTGCCAATCACGTTCCCACCATGCGGATTGAGTGGGACACGCAAAAGGTGAACCTGACCGCGGCCCAGGCGCTGGATTACCTGA
>JAJYJL010000824.1 GCA_021789565.1 Acidobacteriota bacterium | reverse complement strand
GATTATCCCCCGTGCTGAGAGATAGACGAAAGGCCTGGGCCGCGTATCCCGGAGCGAGCGCGATCAGCCGGCGGAACTTCGATAAAGCGGCGTCAGACCGTCCTTCCATCAGGTAGTGGTTTGCGGCCTCCCAATAATAGTGGGGAGCCATGGGACTCAGCTCCAGAACGCGTTCAATGGCGCGGTCGGCGCAGGTCCTGTCACCGAGCGACTGGCAGGCCGAGGCGAGTCCCGACCAGTAAAGCGGCTGCCGATGATTGAGTGAAATGGCAAGTTGCAACTGTTTCAGTCCTTCAGCCGGGTGATAGTCTTCGAGTGAATTGCAATAGGCCATTCCCAACTGGTAATGAAGTTCCGGGTTCGAGGGATCGAGCACCAAGGCCTTGAGGAGGTCCGGAGGGTTGAATGATCCGCCTATCGTGGCCGCAATCGCGATCTCGGCCGTTTTGAAAGCCAGCAGCAGACCCGTGATTCCTATGGCCAGCATCACTGCTAGGGCCCCGATCCGCCCAGGCAGAGAAAACTCAAACAAACTCGGGGATAAAAGCCGTTTGATCAAGGGCTACAACTTGTGAAGCAGAGTTTGTTTGAAACTCCGAGTCCCAGTCGTGATGCTCCGCATCGCGAAGTCCTGAAACTCAAGTTCCTTTGAGGTTTGCCGGTTTCGCTTCGGGCTGCTCAGCGAAACTTTCACTGCTGTAATACGAACCGTAGTAGCGCCGGTAGTTGTACCCATAATAACCGTCATGGCGAAGGTCAAGCTTGTTGACCACGATACCCAGAATTCTCCCTCCGGCGCCCTGGATCATTTTGTAAGACCGAACCAGTGCATTCCGCTGCGTTACGCCGCTCTCGACAACCAGGATAACGCCGTCGGTGAAGGTTGATAGGACCGTTGCGTCCGTCACCGCCAGCAGAGGCGGAGAATCAAAAACCACGTGGTCAAAGCGCCCGCGCAGATTCGCCAAAAGCTGTTCCATCGTTGGAGAGGAAAGCAGCTCCGCTGGATTGGGAGGCCGCGGTCCCGCTGCGAGAGCCCACAGGTTCGCAGGCGATGCCAGGTGGACGAGCGCATCGTCGAGTTCATGCGCGCCCGTGAGGACTCCGCTGAGACCCTTCTTTTCTGTCAGGCCGAGCGTTCTCCCGATCGAGGGTCTGCGCAGGTCGCTGTCAATAATCAGCACCTGCCCGCCGCGCTGGGCAAGGCTCAAAGCCAGATTGAGAGCGGTGCACGTCTTGCCTTCATTGGATTGTGCGCTGGTCACCAGGATGGTTTGAGGCGGCCGGGGCGCGGTGGAAAGCAGGATTGAAGTGCGCAGCGTGCGGTAGGCTTCCGCGAGCGGCGAAGAGGGTGTTTTCAGTACGGCGAGAGACACGGCGTCACCCTCGGGCATGACCCTCCCGCTCGCGCCTGCAAGCCAGGGCCGCCGGGGTCCCAGGGACCCCGCAGCCGGAATGACCGCCAGCGCGGGCGCGGGGATGAACCTTTCAACGTCCTCGGCGTTCTTCACCGAGCTATCGAGCCCCTCCTGGGTAAACGCCACGGTGATGCCCAGCATGGCGCCGATGATCAGGCCCACGGCGATGTCCCGTGACTTTTGCGGACGCACTGGAACCGTGGGGGTCATGGCCTGGTCAACCACGTGAACGTTGTTCGCCTTCAATCCGGCGGAAATGGTTGCGTTCTTGACGTGCTTCAGCAGGCTGTCGTAGAGGTCCTGGTTGGTTTCGAACTCGTGCTGCAAAATATTCTGCTCGATCAGCAACTGGTTGCTTTTCCCAATCGCTTCCTTTTCCTTGTCCACGGCGGCGGCCAGAATCTGTTCGCGGACCAGCGCGGCCTGCTCGTCATGCTGAATCTGGCTGAACACCCGTTTCCGCTCCTGTCCCATTAAAGATTCGACCTCATTCATCTGGTCGCGGACTCGGACCACTTTGGGAAAGTTCGGTCCGTACCGGCCCATCAGGTCCACATACTGGGTTTTCAGGTCGCCGTATTTCCCTTCAAGCTGCTGGAGAAGCATGTCTTGCACCAGCAGCCCGACATCCTGAGGATTCGCCTGGGCAAGCTGATAGACGGATTGCTTCTGCGCCAGATCGTTTTGGGCAGTCGTCATATCGGCGCTTAAGTTGGCCAAACGTGCTTCCAGCACGCTCTGGCGGTTGCCGATGTCGATAATGGAATTTTTTCTTTCATAGTCCACCAGAGCCTGCTGGGATTTTTCCACCTGAGCTTTCATTTCGTCCATGCGCTGCTCAAGCCAGGCGGAAGCTTGCCGGGTGGCGTCGTACATAGTCAGGAAATTGTACTGGGTATAGTTGCTGACAAGGGCGTTCGACACCCTTGCGGCAAGCGCGGGATCAGGGCTTTCAAAGCTGACTTCCAATATCTCGGTCCCATCCGCAAGCTGGACGTTCAGGGCGCTCTTAAAGGCTTGAACCAGGCGGGTCCGGGCGGCGCCTTCCGGCTCCTGGCTATCGCCGGCGCCGCGAGCCAGGGAATTGAACTCCGGATTCCGGTCAAGCCTTAGCTGCTCGATGGTAGTCCATGCCAGGTTGTCGCTTTTAAGCACGTCCACTTGGGTTTTCAAAAAGGTGTCGCTGGTGGGCGGCGGCTGGTCAAGATTCTGCATGGTTTGATACTGGGAGGTCGCTTCCACTTCCACACGGGCGGTGGCTCGATAGATGGGCCGCGTCTTGAAAGCAAAGATGGTTACCAGTGTCGTGACGGCAAAGGTGATGGCCAGGATGGTCCATCGGCGCTTGAGCAGGATGTTCCAATAGGTTCGCAGATAGGACGAAATCTCGAAACTGTCGCCTTCCTGTGCAATCGCCGGATATAACTCGGCGCGGCTGCGCGCGGGTGGCTTTCGCTCAAGCGGGGCTGCTTCTTGATAATCGGGCATGCTGGGAGGATTTCCTATAAGGGTGCGTGGTAAATAAGGAGGCTGCTGCCTATTCCGAGAGCCGCCTGGACGCCTTGCCGAAACGCCTTTTTTGCCGTGCTGTCGGGAACAAACAGAACATCGTTCGCTTCGAGGCGCTGATCGGGAGCATGGCCGGCGAGAATCTTTTTCAGATTAACCGGAATCTCCTCGCGGCCGTTTTTAGCCGAGGGATTTTTGCGGATAATAACGGTTTTCTTTTGCAGAGCCGTGGAGGTTACATTGCCCGCCAGGGCGATAGCCTTCAGAACCGTCATGTCTTGCCAGGCTCCCGCCAGGGTGTATCCTCCGGCGCGATTTACCGCTCCGACGACATAAACAATTCCCGCTTGCTGAACCGTAACCGAATCGCCTGGATAGATGGCGACGTTGGCGCTGCTGTCGCCGTTTTGTAGAAGCTTTTTCAGGTTCACCTTGAGAGTTTGTGGTACTGGATCCCCGGCCTTGTCCTGAAGCCCCAGAATTCTCATCGCGATCTCGCCCCGCGTAATAATGGCCGTGTCGGCGGCGCTATCGGATAGCCCGCCTGCCTGGGAAAGCACGTTGAGCAACGTGGTTTGCCCGAAGAGCGGATAAATTTGAGGGCTTTTGACCGCGCCCGTGATGGCCACCGAGTTCACGCGGGAAGTTTTGACGGTGACGGTGACAAAGGGGTGGCTTACAAGGCCCGCTCCGCGCAGTTTGTTGGAAATTACGGCGGAGAGTTCCCTGGGCGTCAGACCTTCGGCGTCGATGGGTTCGGAGAGCATGGGAATCACGATGGTTCCGTCGGCGCCAACCCGGTAGTCTTGGGAAAGTTCCGGGACATCGATGACGCTGATATTCAAGAGGTCATCAGGAGCAATGGTGTATTCCTGGCTGATCTGGCTTAAGGAGGCGGGGGAAGTCGCGGCCGGCTGTTGAGTGTTTGAATCCGCCCCTGACCCCTGGGATGCACAAAGCGGCAAGGCGGCTGCCAGTAATATCAGGCTGCACAGAATAACGGCCAACCTGTACGCCAGCCGGGGATCTTTTGCCTGCCTAAAAAAGGGTAGAAACCGCATTGCGGATGTCGAAGAGATCAACTCCATGAATATCCGAACGGAACGGACGGCGCGGAAGGAATAGGTTGAACACCCAATTTTTTGCCCACCACGCGCTCAACATCGGCCGCGTCAGCCTCCACGGCCACGGACCGCTCAAGAAGCGCCACGGAGATGACCAGCCGGCAGAAGTTCTTCTTTCTGACGAGGATTCCCTCCATCCCTTCAAGAGGTCCTGACTTAAGCCTTACCCAGTCTCCGTACTTCAGGAAAGGATGCGGTTCCACAGACACGCCTTTTTCCACCACGCTCCGGATAGCGCTCACTTCCTCCGACGGGATTGGGGCGGGCTGGCCGCCTTGCCGAACAAAGTCATAGACGCCGGGCGTTGTGACGATGGTTGCACGGCTCTCCATTGGGGCAAAGACAAACACATAATTCGGGAACAAAGGGAGAGAAATTTGCTTGATGCGGTCTTTCCATCGGCGGGTTGAATTGTAGAGTGGCAAGAAGACTTCAACGTCCTTATGAGCCAGAAACTGGGCAACAGACTTCTCGTGCTGGTGGCGGGTGTACACGGCAAACCAGGCTGAAAGCTCGTTGTTTTCGGAAGTCCAACCGGAAATTGGCATATAGCTCCGCTCTGTGACTTACAGATCCCCCAATTCCGTAAGCCTTTCTCCTTGGCTTTGGCATTGAACCAGCGGAAAAATAGCGACGCTTGTGGCCCGCTAGTTA